>CAZYBT010000107.1:0-8452 GCA_964645755.1 uncultured Rhizobium sp. | reverse complement strand
TCTGAAATCAACCTTGCCCAAATGGTATCTTTAAAAGAGTTTTTAATCGTAAATTTTGTACTAAATTCCTTAACTCGAATCGTGTCCCCATTACTTAAAACCCATGCATGTTTTTTATTCGGCTTATAACTGCTATCAATTAGAGTAATTTCAGCCGGTAAACAATTTTTAGGTGGAATAATTGATCCTTTTAAATTTGATTCCCCAACTACAAATTGATTCACTACTTTTTTATAACAGTACTTGGAATAAATCATGTAAGTCTCGATAACATACACACCTGCAGTATCAAACTTAAACGTTACCTCATCTTTTCCTAATGCAGTGTCTTTTCCGTTGATTTTCCATAGAATAGATTCACCGTTATGTTGAGCCAACAATGTTGCAGAACCCGGAGAACACAATTCTTGTTTTAAAATATCAACTACCCCAAGATTCGGGCCCATAGGAAAAAAGTCCCGAGATACAGTATCCCAACAGCCTGTTTGATTATCCCAAACTTTTAAGATGATGCGATGATATACCAATGGACTTAACACAACAGTGTCGGAAGTGTAATATTGATTATCAATGTACCATTCCCAATTCGTGTATTTAGTGGAGATATTCCGAACTATTAAATTGCTCTTTTTACAAATGTCATAATCCAAGTAAATCTTGGCAAATGCCGCTTTAATTTTAATGGAATCTATCTGAAATACTGTATCCGGACAACCATGATGATACCCGATTAATGCAGGTTTTAACCAACCAGTATCTCGATCATAATAATGCCAAACATTGGTTTTTGAATACGGTTTTGGCAATGGTCCCCAAGGTTTAATTTTTAGCATGGTGTTTCTTTCCTCTGCATCATCAAAAACCCATTTAAAACTATCGACAGTAAATCCCGGATACTGAGTTGCATTCAGAAAATAAATTCCATCAGTATTGTTACAGATTTGTCCAACTGGCTGTGTGTAGAATTTTGGGTTCACCTTTTGACCAACATGAATTTTAAAGTCGTATTTCATGGTACAACTCTTTTCTACGGTGATAGTTACCGCTCCTTTAAAAACACCTGTGTCATTAAATGCCTTTACAACACTGCCTGTGAAATACTGATCTCCATCTTGGAAATCCCATCTAATTTGAGTGATTTTACGGTTAGAGGCCGCATTCACCTTTCCTTTGAAAATAAGAGGAACACAACCAAAAAAATTACCATCAATATTTGCGTTTATTTTACTGACCTCAATATTGTCAACAAAGAATGAATCCATACAGCCATATTGATTCACCACATAGGCCACAATTTTATACTTTGATTTGCTGTTGATGGTAAAATTTTGAGGATTCTTGGTGCCATATTTTACCCTGGTTTTTCCGTTCTCAACCAACCACCATTGAATTGAAGTAAATTTAGCAGTATCCACATAATTTGCAACAATTACATAGGGTATATTACAAGGAAATGAATCATTGATTTCAATCTTTCCCTTGGGTTTCGGATTCACCACTATGTAATTGCTTTTGGTGATAGTCGCACTGCACGACCTAAAAACAGATTGAACGGTCAATGTTACAGTATACCTACCTGTATTTTTATAAAATTTTGAGGGATAAGGGTTCGAAGAAGTAGTTCCATCTCCAAAATCCCAAGTAAATTTCAAACCACCGTTAAAAACGGTTTTATTCTCGAACTCAATCATCGATGAACCACAAACAACGGTTTTATCTGCCACAAAATCTGGCATCAATGGACCCAAAAACAAAGCATTTGTTAATGTAATCGAGTCTTTACATCCATTCACATCTACAATAACCAATTTCGGAGAATATGTACCCAACTTGGTATATTGATGACGCGGATTCATTACAGTAGACGTTGTGCCGTCACCAAAACTCCAAGTGCATCTTAAATTAACTCCAATACTATTGTTTCTAAAAGGGATAAAGGTTGGAACCTTACAATCGTATGCCGAGTCCATTTTAAATTGTGCAACAGGCTTTGGATTCACCTTAACAACTTGCAATTTTTGGATTTTATCTTGGCAACCATTGGCATCAGTAACCACCATCGAAACAGTATATAATCCTGATGCGGCATATGTATGAACCGGACTTTTCACAGACAAAACGTTTCCATCACCCATGTCCCATGAATACTTGGTTATAACCGTATCACCAAGTGTAGATGTTCCAGTAAAGGTTACTTTTTCACCCAAACAAATGGTTGCAGGACTTAGCGAAAAATCAGCCTTGGGACTTTTAAAAGCCCGCACAATATTGGATTTTGTTACGGTGTGTGATTTCCCCGTATTGTCAACAATTGTGAGTTTTACAGTATACTTTCCCGGGTTATAATAAATTGCGGAAGGGTTTTGTAGTGTACTTGTATTGCCGTTTCCCAAATCCCAATTCCAACTCACAGCCGATGTAGACAGATCCGTGAACTTCACGGTTAGTGGGGTACAACCTTTTACAGGGGTTGCTAAAAAATCTGCTTGAGCCTTTGATTTATTCACTAAAACAAAACACAACACAAACAGCCAAAAACGAATAACTCTTTTAGCAAAAACATGTGTGTTATTTTGTATTGTATATTTCAAATTGCTCAAATAATTGACTATTAGACGTGAAAATTACATGAAATGTTTGCTGAAAACAAAAATGCCCCAAAAAATTGGGGCATTTTTTTTGCAATATTTAATAATTTATTAGCTACAACCTAGGCTATTTCCGCAATTTAAACATTTGTAACATGTACCACTTCTTACGGTTATGTGTCCACATACATTACAAGCTGGTGCATCACTTTGAACTTCTCTCAAATGATCTTGCATGTCTTTAACTCCTCCCGATGCTTCGGCCTTCATTGCTCTAGTCATGTCTAACGACATAGGCTCTGGGTTGAAGGTTGGTTTAAATTCAGAGATAACCGGAGCTTCTGGAGTAGATTTTTCCATAGGAAGTAAATCACTTGGTTTTACTTGAACCAAATCTTCACGATTCAAATATTCAAATCCTAACAATCTGAAAATGTAGTCCACAATTGATGTAGCATTCTTGATGTTTTGATGTCCCTCAACCATTCCACTAGGCTCAAAACGAGTGAAAGCAAATTTGTCTACAAACTCTTCCAATGGAACTCCATATTGTAAACCAACAGAAATTGCTATAGAGAAACAGTTCATCAATGATCTGAAGCTAGCGCCTTCTTTGTGCATATCAATGAAGATTTCACCCAAGGTTCCGTCGTCATATTCACCAGTTCTCACGAAAATGGTTTGACCACCTACGCGTCCCTTTTGAGTAAATCCATTTCTTCTGTTTGGAAGTCTTTTCTTCTCAACGATGTTAGAAAGTTGACGTTTGAACTTGGTATCAGGACTCTCGCTCAAAATGCGCTTAGCTGCTTCTAAAACGATGTCTGGAGTCAATTCTTCTGCAATGCGAATTACTTTTTCTTTACCAGATGCGTCTTGAGCAACTGCATTGTCTTTTGCTGCTTCTTCTTTATCTGCCTCTTCTTGGCTTTCAGATTTGTTGCTCAATGGCTGACTCAATTTACAACCATCTCTATACAAAGCATTCGCTTTTAAGCCTAATTTCCAACTCAATTCATAACAAGCTTTGATATCCTCAACACTCGCTTCATTTGGAAGGTTGATAGTTTTACTAATTGCACCAGAAATGAAAGGCTGAGCAGCAGCCATCATTCTGATATGTGCAAATGGGTGAATGTATCTTACTCCAATATTTCCGCATTTATTTGCGCAATCAAATACTGGCAAATGTTCTTCTTTCAAACCAGGTGCACCCTCAACTGTCATGGTACCAACCACGAAGTTATTCGCTTCAGCAATTTGTTGTTTGCTAAATCCTAAAGTTTGCAACATGTTGAATTTCGGGTGATTATATTGGTCTGGAGTAATTCCCAAATTCTTCATGGTGTCTTCACCCAAAGAATATTTGTTGAAAATAAATCCAATTTCAAATGCCATTGGAGCCTCAGACTCGATTTTAGCCAAATCTGCGTCTGTGAATCCTAGAGCTTTCAACGATTCATGGTTGATATGAGGTGCATTTTTGAAAGTTTGATATCCTTTTGCATAGTTTACAATGGCATCTACCTCTGCATCACTATAACCCAAGTTTTTCAAAGCAATTGGAACAGTATTGTTCACAATTTTAAAGTATCCACCACCAGAAAGTTTCTTGTATTTCACCAAAGCAAAATCAGGTTCAATTCCTGTAGTATCACAATCCATCAACAAACCAATTGTACCTGTAGGTGCAATTACAGTAGATTGAGCGTTTCTAAATCCATATTTCTCACCCCATTGTACCGCTTTATCCCAAGAGTTGCATGCAGATTTCAACAAGTAATCTGGGCAGTATTTTTCGTCAATACATACTGGCTTGATTCCAAGTCCCTCAAAAGCCAAAGGAGTATTGTATGCAGCATAACGGTGGTTGCGAATTACGCGCAACATGTGTTTTTTATTCTTTTCGTACATGCGGAATGTACCTTTAACCGCTGCCATCTCCGCACTGGTTGCATAGGCAGTTCCGGTTAAAATTGCAGTAATAGATCCGCAAATTGCAGTTGCTTCTTTGCTATCGTAAGGAATACCAGCACACATTAACACTGAACCTAGATTTGCATATCCCAATCCCAATGTTCTGTAATCGTAACTCAATTGAGCTACTTCTTTACTTGGGAACTGTGCCATCAAAACAGAAATCTCAAGAACGGTTGTCCACAATCTTGCGGCATATTCCAACTTCTCAACATCAAAATTACAAGCATTCTCGTCAAAGAATTTTCTCAAATTCAAAGATGCCAAATTGCATGCAGTATTGTCGAGGAACATATATTCTGAACAAGGGTTAGAAGCATTGATTCTTCCACCTTCTGGACAAGTATGCCATTCGTTGATTGAATCATCGTATTGAACGCCTGGATCAGCACATGCCCATGCAGCATCTCCAATTGTGTCCCAAACCTCTTGAGCTGGCAATGTTTTCATCACCTCGCCAGTAGAACGAGCTGTGAATTCCCAATCTTCTCCTTTTTGTAATTTATCGAAAAATTTATGAGGGATACGAACTGAGTTGTTGCTATTTTGACCTGATACTGTATTATATGCTTCACCTTCATAATCGCTTGCATATCCGCCAGCAATCAAGGCTGCTACTTTTTTCTCTTCTGCTTTTTTCCAAGCAATGAACTCCATTGCTTCTGGGTGATCTAAATCTAAACACACCATTTTCGCAGCTCTACGTGTTGTTCCACCGCTTTTAATTGCACCGGCAGCACGGTCACCTATTCTCAAGAAGCTCATCAAGCCACTGCTTGTTCCACCACCCGACAATTTCTCGCCTGCACCACGAATTCTTGAAAAGTTTGTTCCAACACCAGATCCATATTTAAAAATACGTGCTTCTCTTACCCACAAATCCATGATACCACCTTCATTCACCAAATCATCATCAACAGACAATATGAAACAAGCATGAGGCTGTGGACGCTCATAAGCACTTGTTGATTTCATCAACTTTTCAGTTGTTGGATCTACGTAATAATGTCCTTGTGGCTTTCCCGCTATACCATAACTGTTGTGCAAACCTGTGTTGAACCATTGTGGTGAGTTTGGCGCACTCTCCTGATTCAATAATGAGTAAACCAACTCATCATAAAAAACTTGTGCATCATCTGCACTCGCAAAATAACCATGTTTTTCCCCCCAATAACGCCAGCAATCTGCCAACCTGTGTACAACCTGCTTTACCGATGTTTCACTACCCATTGAACCATCTGCCTGCGGAACTCCCGCTTTGCGGAAATACTTCTGTGCCAAAATGTCTGTTGCTACTTGACTCCATCCTGCTGGAACCTCAACATTTTTCATCTCAAACACCACACTTCCGTCTGGCTTCTTAATAACCGATGTTCGGTAATCGTAGTTAAATAAATCGTAAGGAGATACTCCAGTCTTGGTGTTCATTCTGGCGAACTCTAGGCCAGCTTGGTTTACAGTTTGATTGCTCATGGTTTTTTTAGTCATTTGGGTTTAGTTACTTTTGGGGATAGTTGGTTGTTCCCGCTATAAAATCATATCGGGATAACAAAAATATCTAACATAGAACTACTTTTTCAATTGGTTTATCCACAGAAAACAGAGAAAGTCAATAACCAAAAGGGTTTGAGCTGTGGAATAAGTTTAATTGCCTACAAATCAACCATTTACACATAATACGCTGATTATCAAACCCATAGTAAAGTGTGATTTTTTAGACAATTTCTTATATGAAAATGATACATTGTGAGTATTCTCAAGGTTTTCCATCCATTCGTAAAATATTTCAAAAACAAAGAGCAATTTTATCTTTCTTTGTAATACTTTATGTCGAGTGTCATTCAACACCTACAAACAAAAAAAAATCATCATCTCAAAGGCATCGCTGTGCTCATTGATCCAGATCAGTTTGGACAAAAAACCAAAGAGATATATTCAATTGCCAATTCGTTTGGTGTTGACCTTTTCCTTGTTGGTGGCTCCTTAGTATCTTCTGGTATCACACAAGAATGTATTCAAGAACTAAAGTTGATGGGGGCGAAAAATGTAGTTTTATTCCCCGGTCATGAAATGCAACTTTCTCCAAACGCAGATGCCATTCTCTTTATGAGTCTGATTTCAGGGAGAAATCCGGAATTTCTCATAGGAAAACACGTTTCTGCAGCACCCTGGATCAAAAAAAACAACTTGGAAACCATTCCAACTGGTTACATGCTCGTTGAATCCGGTAAACTCACTTCTGCTGTTTATATGAGCGGAACAACTCCTATTCCTTCCGATAAACCCGATATCGCTGCTGCAACAGCAATGGCAGGGGAAATGTTGGGACTTAAATTAATGTATTTAGATGCCGGATCAGGAGCACAACATACCGTCCCTCAAAATCTAATATCTGCTGTTTCACATTCAGTAAACTCAATCATCTTTGTGGGAGGAGGAATAAAAAATCAACACGACGCCCTCACCGCATGGAACCATGGTGCAGATTATATTGTTGTTGGCAATGGCATTTTTAACAACCCCCAACTCCTCGAAGAACTGTGCAACGCAATGATTACCGCAAACTCAAATCAAATCCATATCTAAAATGTTCGGCTTTCCATTCAAAACCATTTACCTTAAAACCAACCTCAATCGCGAGAACATCTACCAGTTGCTCCTAAACCAAACCTTTTTGAGCGATTTAAACTATAAAAATATCAATCAATCCAAGAAAACTTTTTTTGGTGAAGTTTCAAATCAAGATTTTAAATTGGAAACAATTAATAATCAAAACATTGCCAACTTTGCACATGGCGAAATTAAAGGTGTTGAAAACGACATGTACCTCATTGTGCATTTTGGTGCTCTCGAACATATCCGAATTTATGCCCTCTTTCTAGCTACTTTTCTTGTATCTACTTTCTTTTTAGTTGAGGGACTATATCACAACTATCAGGACACATACGGACCAGCCTTTTTCGACAATTCTATCCATATAGCGCTAACCGCTGTTGAGCTCATTCTATTTGCGATTATTTTCATCAAATGGATGGGCTTCCGAAAATCAATGAAACCCACAATCGAATTTTTTGAAATCCTTTTTCAGGCAAAAAGCATTCAAAAAAACGATGTTCCAGTGATTTTCACACGTTAATTCAACGCCTTTTCCATGATTTTCAACAAGTGGAACTCCCACTGTCCCTTCTCAGGAACTTCTATAATTCTTCCAAATTCCTTTTTCTGATTATGCACAATTACTAAAGGCACTTTTGATATTTCTATGCCTTCTACATGAATATCAATCAACTTTTTCTCCTTGCTTACCCGAATGTATCGAAAACACCCTGCCGGCATTTTGCATGCATCCAACACCCTTGTCAAACCACCCATTCCATAACGAGTGTCTGAACACCAGTTTCCGCCATAAACATCTATATAAACCATGCCTCCATTTAAAAAATCCATCAGAGAATCTAAATATTTTCCTTCGACACGATAATTGGTGTAATCTTTTTCAATACTTCCAAGAAACTCATCAGCATCTGCTTTTAAAACACCCGTTGAACCTGAACTAAACGTGTTCAGTGTTTCGGTTAGTTTTTTATAAATCAAACCAGTTGCGATTTCCTTATTGACGGCTTTTTTTTCCATATTCGCTTTTTGCTTTTTTATTCCACATCCCGTTGCAATCATTAAAATTGAAAAAATTGCAATTGCAGGAACCAATTCCAACCACTTATCAAGTTGCTTAGGCATGAAATTCATCATTTTTAGTTGTTTTTCCTGCAAATATACCATCATTTTCACTTTCAATGGATTCATCGAAATTTATCTCTAAAGTCGCATAAAAATTGTACATTCGCAGAAGCAATGAGCTCTAGCATCGAGCAAATAAAAAAACCAAT
>CAZYBT010000106.1:0-8621 GCA_964645755.1 uncultured Rhizobium sp. | reverse complement strand
TAGCCAATGCCATTACCAATAGCCCTGACAAACCTATACTGATTTTTTTCATTTTGAATTTCAACAAATTTTCACTATATTTATGAGTTATACAACTCTTTCTTTCTTTCTTTTATTTGAGCATCCTCGGCGTACTCTTCATACTTCATGTACTTATCAATCATTCCATTCGGAGTAATTTCAATGATTCTGTTTGCAATGGAATTCATCACCTCTTGGTCATGAGAATGGAACAACACGATCCCAGAATATTCCATCATTCCGTTATTCAGAGCCTGAATACTCTCCAAATCCAAATGGTTGGTAGGCTCATCAAACAAACCTACATTCGGATTTTCCATCATCATCTTGCTCAACATGCATCTTACTTTTTCTCCTCCGCTCAATACAGTACACAACTTCTGCGTTTCTTCTCCACTAAACAACATCCTTCCCAAAAATCCACGAATAAACGTTTCGTCTTTTTCGGTAGAATATTGACGCAACCAATCGACTAAATTTATTTTCTCAGTGAAAAATTTCTCGTTTTCATTTGGCAAATATCCCATAGTCACAGTGACTCCCCATGAAAATTCACCTGAACTAGGAGTTGCGTCGCCCCACAATACCTTAAATAAGGTATTCAAAGCCAACGTGTTTCGAGAAATAAACGCAATTTTATCGCCTTTGTTCACCGTAAAATTCAAGTCTTTAAATAAATAATCACCTGAATCTGTTTTGAAGGATAAATTTTCAACGGTCAAAATTTGGTCTCCCACTTCTCTCGATTGTTTGAAGAAAATACCAGGATATTTTCTTGTACTCGGCTGAATTTCTTCAATATCCAAACGCTCCAACATCTTTTTGCGTGCTGTAGCTTGTCTACTCTTCGCCACGTTAGCACTGAAACGAGCGATAAACTCTTGCAATTCTTTCTTCTTCTCCTCGGCCTTTTTGTTTTGATCCGATCTCTGACGCAATGCCAATTGAGAACTTTGATACCAAAAAGTATAGTTTCCAGAGAAAATTTTAATTCTGCTGTAGTCAATATCGCAAACGTGAGTACATACGTTATCTAAAAAGTGACGGTCGTGACTCACTACCAACACCGTATTTTCAAATCCCGCTAAAAAGTCTTCTAGCCAACGAATGGTGTCAACGTCCAAGTCATTGGTAGGTTCATCCATTAACAATACATCAGGATTTCCAAACAAAGCTTGTGCAATCAATACCCTTACTTTTTGGTTACCACTGAGTTCTTTCAATAATTTTTCATGAAATTCTTCTTGAATACCCAAGCTGCTCAACAATGTCGCAGCATCGCTTTCTGCATTCCATCCATCCATTTCTGCAAAGTCGGCCTCCAATTCAGATGCACGCATTCCATCATCTTCCGTAAAATCTTCCTTCGCGTAAAGAGCATCTTTCTCTGCCATAATATCCCAGAGCTTTTGATGTCCTCTAATTACAGTTTGTAACACCGGAAACTCATCAAACTCAAAGTGATTTTGCTTTAAAACGGTCATTCTTTTACCGGGTTCCATATCTACCGAACCAGTATTTGGCTCGATTTCACCTGATAAAATTTTCAAAAAAGTTGATTTACCGGCGCCATTTGCACCAATAATACCATAGCAATTGCCTCGGGTAAACTTTAAATTTACCTCATCAAATAAAACCCTCTTGCCAAAACGCAAGGAAACATTAGAAACTGTTAACATTCAATCAAAAAATGAGGTGCAAATTTAATGAAATTTGCGCGAATCAGAACGATTCAAACAAAAATCTATTTTGAGAGTCAATGTCCCTCAAAAAAACAACAAACAAAATGGTTTACAATTAGTTAAACAATGTAAAACTTCCATCCATTCTCAAATTGAAAATAGCAGATGGATTTGCTTGAGCAAAATCTCTATTGAAGATATAAAAGCGAGCAGGTTTATTGCTCACGCCAATTTGTTTTTCCGCAAGAGGAGAAATGACACCACTATTCAACATTTTACGCCTGAAATTTCTCTTGTCTAAGTCCCTTTCTAATATGGTTTCGTAGAGAGATTGAAGTTCACCCATGGTAAATTTCTCTGGAAGCAATTCAAAACCAATGGGTTGCAATTGTATCCGCTCTTTCAATGCTGCGAGTGCTTGTTCAAAAATTTCATTGTGATCAAACGCCAATTCGGGCACTTCGTGAATGGGAACCCACACTGCTTCTTGAGAGAAAGATCCGGGCTGAAGAACCACCTTTTGACTATCGATGAGCGACATATACGCAACTGTTATTACGCGAGCATCTGGATCTTGACGTACACTTTCCAACCAAGCCCTGTCTTTCGCTTTTGCAATTCGAAGAGGGTCTCCAAAAGTTTGAAATTGTGTTAAATAAATTCCTTTTAAACCTGTAAGTTCTGCCAAAACGCGATTCGCAGCCGTATCCAAATTCTCATCATCGTTCACCAAATCACCCGGTAATGCGTAATGAACATCATTCACCTCGGTCAATCTATTGGGTATGTTCCTGCGTATCAGCAACAAACGAAGCGTCTCCTGACTGAAACCAAAGATCACACAATCTGTAGAAACATGGGGATTTAATGAAGGGGTAAATGCCATATATTCGTGCAAAAATACGAAAGCATTTTCAATTTTTAAAAATCACTCACCATGAATCTCATGAACTTTATTAAGTGTATGTTTGACACTTTCTGTTTTTTTATTATCTTGCAACCCCAAAATTAAAATTATGATACTCGTAGCTGATAGCGGTAGCACCAAGTGCGATTGGATTTTCACCGATGGTGATCAAACCACTCTTACCTTCCATACCATGGGCTTCAACCCGTTTTTCCACCCTTCAGAATTAATAGAATCTGAAATTCGTAAAAACACTGAACTTGCCGCCGTGGCCCCTATGGTGGAACACGTGTTTTTTTATGGTGCTGGCGCTAGCCATCCCTCAAGAAACGAAATTGTTGCTGCTGCTCTCAGAAATGTATTTAACAAAGCCGCAGTGATGGTTGATCACGATTTACTAGGTGCTGTTCGCGCTACTTGTGGCGATGATGCTGGTATTGCCTGCATTCTCGGAACTGGTTCTAATAGTTGCTTTTTTGATGGACAAGATATTCACGAAGAAGTTCCAGCTTTAGGTTATGTACTTGGCGATGAAGCCGGTGGAACTTTTTATGGAAAAGAACTTCTTCGCATGTTCTTATACCACGAACTTCCTGAAAAAATTCAGCAAGGCCTTGTAGATCGTTTCAATCTCACCAAAGAAGGCATTTTTGAAGCTGTTTACAACAAACCAAATCCCAATGTTTATTTGGCATCTTTCATGCGCTTTTTGAGTGATAACCGCGACGACAAATGGGTTCGCGACTTTATTTACAACGGATTTAGCAAATTCATTAACATTCATATTTGGAAATACCCTAACCACAAAGATGTACCTGTACATTTTGTTGGCTCTGTGGCTTTTCACTTCAGCGACTTGTTGAAAGAAGCATGCAAAATCCACCGTTTAAATGTAGGCGTAATCACCAGAGAACCAGTGATTAACCTAGTTGAATATCACTTGAAAAAAGTTCAGATTTCTGCATGAAAATAGGTTTTATCTTAGATCTCGACGGAGTCATTTGCGACACAGCAAAATTCCATTTCGAGGCCTGGAAACAACTTGCTGCCGAATACAATTATAGTTTATCAGAAGCCGATAATGAAGCGCTGAAAGGCGTATCTCGAGCAGACTCATTAAAATTCATCCTTCATAAAGCAAACCACACTTTGTTGGACCAACAGTTTGAACTCGATTTGGTTCGTAAAAATCAATGGTACCTCAATTTAGTGGAACAAATGGATGAATCATTTTTACTTCCTGGTGTTGCAAACTTTTTTGAAACGGCAAAATCACTCAACATCCCCCTTGCACTGGGGTCTGCATCAAAAAATGCTGAACTGGTACTGCAAAAAGTAGGTCTAATTAACGCATTCGACGCTATAGTTGATGCCAACCAAGTTCAAAATGGAAAACCTCACCCCGAAACATTCTTAAAAGCAGCTGAAATGCTGCAAATACCTGCAACTCAGTGTACCGTTTTTGAAGACAGCGCTTCTGGAATCAAAGCAGCCATCGATGGCAATATGTTTGCCGTTGGAATTGGCAATTCAACTGATTTACCACTCGCAAATTACTGCATTCCGAACCTCGGAAAATTCGATTTCTCAACCCTTAATTTATGATAAAATATTTTAAAGCTCATCCCTGGAAAATCATTGAAGAAGGATTTAATCCTCAAATGAACGAAATTGCTGAAAGTGTTTTTAGCATTGGAAATGGTATGATGGGACAACGTGCCAACTTGGAAGAAACTTTTACAGGTCATTCACTCCAAGGAACATACGTTGGAGGTGTTTATTACCCAGATAAAACCCGTGTTGGTTGGTGGAAAAATGGATATCCCGAGTATTTTGCGAAGGTCATCAACAGCACCTATTGGAGCGGATTGAGAATTTGGGTGAACGGTGAATTGGTTGACCTCAATACAGCCAATGTTAAACAATTCCAAAGAGAACTCGATATGCACAATGGATTACTATTCAGAACTTGCCAAATATCCCTCAAAAATGGAATTGATTTAACCATAGAATCTACCCGATTTTACAGCCTGATTAACAAAGAATTTAGTGCGCTAAAATATTCAATTACACCAAATAACGCATGCGATATATCCATCGAAAACTATATTGATGCCGATGTGGTAAACAAAGACAGTAACTATGATGAAAAATTTTGGTCAGAAATCCGCCAAGAAAGCATCGAAAACAAACTCTTTGTAACCGTAAAAACCAACAAACTCGATTGGCACCTTTGCACAGGGGTGAAATTCTCTCTGTTCTTGGGGGACATTCAAGCCAATGCCACACCGGAGCATTTCACAAAAGGAAAATACGCTTCAAGTAAATATACCCTAAATGTACGCGCAAACCAAACCTTAACTGCTGTCAAGCACGCTATTTCCGCTTCTAGTTTCCATCACCCTATTGATAGTCTCGATTTACACACCAAGAAAGCCCTCGAAAAAATGTCGTCCTCTTCTTTTGAGAGTCACCTTGAAATGAGTGCGAAAGCTTGGAAGGAAAAATGGAAGTCTTCAGATGTTGAAATTGAGGGCGATGTAGAAGCTCAACAAGCAGTTCGATTCAATATTTTCCAACTCAATCAAACCTATTGTGGCGATGATCCTCGCTTAAATATTGGTCCTAAAGGTTACACAGGTGAAAAATATGGTGGAAGTACTTATTGGGACACTGAAGCCTATTGTTTGCCTTTCTACTTGGCAACTTCAGACCCTGCAATTTCAAAACAGCTGTTGGTTTACCGATATAAACAATTGGATAAAGCCATTGAAAATGCTCAAAAATTAGGTTTCAAAAACGGAGCGGCACTCTACCCGATGGTGACCATGAACGGTGAAGAATGCCACAACGAATGGGAAATTACCTTTGAAGAAATTCATCGAAATGGAGCAATTGCTTATGCCATTTACAATTACATTGAACACACCGGCGACAAACAATATTTGGCAGAAGGCGGTTTTGAAGTCCTTTTGGGCATCTCCAGATTTTGGGCACAAAGGGTTCATTGGAACTCTCGTCAGAGCCGTTATGAAATGCACGGTGTAACTGGACCAAACGAATACGAAAACAACGTAAATAACAATTGGTACACGAGTTATATTGCTTCATGGTGTATGAACTATACCGCTGAATGTGCCGCATTTTTGCAAAAAAATAATCCAGAATCATTTGCAGAAATCGCAAATAAAACCCAATTCAGCCTACAGTTAGAAACTGAAAAATGGTCGCATATCAACGAAAATTTATACTTGCCTTACGATGAAACCGAGAAAGTGTTTGTTCAGCATGATGGATTTATGCAGAAGGAATTGATTCCTTGCGCAGAATTACCAGAAATTGAAAGACCTATCAACCAAAAATGGAGCTGGGATCGTATCCTTAGAAGTGTTTACATCAAACAAGCCGATGTTTTGCAGGGACTTTATTTCTTTGAAGATCATTTCGACATGGACACCCACATCCGCAATTTCAACTTTTACGAACCTTTTACGGTGCATGAAAGTTCATTAAGCCCATGCGTTCATAGCATTCTTGCAGCCAAAATTGGCGCAACTGAAAAAGCTTACGAAATGTACTTACGGACGGCTAGATTGGATCTCGACAATTATAACAACGATACTGAAGACGGTCTTCACATCACTTCAATGGCAGGTAGTTATTTGAGTATCGTTCAAGGTTTTGGGGGATTAAGAATCAAAAACCAATCACTTCATTTAGATCCTCATTGTCCTGAGCAATGGCATGGATATAAATTTAGAATCTTATTCAAAAACAGCCCTGTTACGATTTCTGTAGGACATTCTGGAACGAGTGTTCAAAACCATGGGGAGCAAGACATTGAAGTTCACTACAAACAACAAAAAATCAGCATCAAAGCTGGCGGTGTTGTGAACGTTTAAGTAATTTAAATTGAATATCGTTAAAAGCCCCTCTTCAGGGGCTTTTTTTTGTATATTAAATCATAAGTAATTGATAATTATATCATTAGAATTAATTCTAAGTGTATAATTATCATCCATGAATTACCTTTGAAGCATAAAACCTTAACACAATGAAAAAATTACTCCTTATCTCGTGTCTTTTTTTGGGAAGCGCTCAATTTGTAAATGCCCAAGATGATAAAGACAAAACGTCGACTACCACAGATGGTAAAACAACTACTAATGACGGTAAAACAACTACTAACGACGGTAAAACAACTACCACAGATGGTAAAACAACTACCACAGATGGTAAAACGAATACTTCTGGCTCTTCTTCTACAAATGCCAATCAAGCGAAAGATTTAAAAGCTAAATTGGACAATTTATTCAACACCGCTTTAAACGATTTCAAAGCAAAACAATTCGACAAATCACTGGCTACAATTGCAGAAGCTGAAACGATCATCAAAAACAACAATATCAACACAGAAAAGAGATTTGCTGATTTAAAAGAAACTGTTTTAAAATCAAAAAATTCAACATCTACTGCAGGTAACAACAAAACCAATACAACTTCAAATACTGGAAATTCAGAATTAAAGGCCAAATTGGATAACCTTTTCCAATCCGCGCTTATGGATTACAAAGCCGGACAATACGACAAATCTTTGGCGAGCATTTCAAATGCAGAACAATTGTTGAAAAACAACAACATGACCGATGTAAGATTCTCTGATTTGAAAAACTCGGTAAATCAGGCGAGATCGAAACAATCAAATTCCACTGACGGTAAAACAAATACCACAGACGGTAAAACAAATACCACAGACGGAAAATCAAATACCAACGATGGTAAAACAAACACCACTGATGGCAAAACAACTACCAACGATGGTAAAACCAACACTTCTGGCTCTTCTACAAATGCCAATCAAGCGAAAGATTTAAAAGCTAAATTGGACAATTTATTCAACACCGCTTTAAACGATTTCAAAGCAAAACAATTCGACAAATCACTGGCTACAATTGCAGAAGCTGAAACGATCATCAAAAACAACAATATCAACACAGAAAAGAGATTTGCTGATTTAAAAGAAACTGTTTTAAAATCAAAAAATTCAACATCTACTGCAGGTAACAACAAAACCAATACAACTTCAAATACTGGAAATTCAGAATTAAAGGCCAAATTGGATAACCTTTTCCAATCCGCGCTTATGGATTACAAAGCCGGACAATACGACAAATCTTTGGCGAGCATTTCAAATGCAGAACAATTGTTGAAAAACAACAACATGACCGATGTAAGATTCTCTGATTTGAAAAACTCGGTAAACCAGGCGAGATCGAAACAATCAAATTCTACTGACGGTAAAACAAATACCACAGACGGAAAATCAAATACCACAACTGGCAATACTTCTACAAACAACGATGTAAAGGCTAAATTAGAAAATTATTACAAAGATGCAGTTGCAGCAGTGAATATGGGAAAATATGATGTTGCAACGTCTATTATCAACGATGCAGAAGCTTTAATGAAATCAACGAATACCATGGATAATCGTTTCGACAATTTAAAGAAAGAAATTGCTCTTAAAACAAAAAAGTAAATTTTATAATAGTTGCTTAACCTAAAAAGCCCCTCTTCAGGGGCTTTTTTTTGTATCTTGCAACCCAATGAAGTCATTGAATCGATCTCTCACCGATATCCGTTTTTGGTTGATTTTATTCTTCCTTATTCGGCTGTATGGCATCACCAATCCCCCGTTAGATGCCGCCCATAACTGGCGTCAAACCACAGTTACAATGGTTGCTCGAAACTACCTAGAAATCGATGATCGGTTTCTTTACCCTAGAATTGATGTTGGTGGAGAAAAAACGGGTATCACGGGCATGGAGTTCCCAATTCTAAACTATTTGATATTTATTGTTTCTAAAATATTTGGCTACCAACATTGGTACGGAAGACTCATCAATCTGATTATTTCAACCATTGGCGTTTGGTATTTCTTTAAAATTATCAAATCATATTTCTCTCAAAATCACGCATTTAGTAGTGCCTTACTTCTACTGGGCTCTATT
>CAZYBT010000105.1:0-8783 GCA_964645755.1 uncultured Rhizobium sp. | reverse complement strand
TCCAACATGCATACAATCCGGTTTCTTGGCAACCATGGAATGAGGAAGCATGGAATGAAGCCAGGGAAAACCAAAAATTGGTATTGGTAAGCATCGGATATAGTGCATGTCATTGGTGTCATGTGATGGAACACGAAAGTTTTGAAGATCATCAAACAGCGGAAATTATGAATATTTCAATGGTCAACATCAAAGTAGACCGTGAAGAACGTCCAGATATTGACATGATTTACATGGATGCATGCCAATTGATGACGGGCAAAGGTGGTTGGCCATTGAATGTAATTTGTTTGCCTGATGGTAGACCAGTTTATGCCGGCACCTATTTTCCAAAACCCCAATGGCAACAGCTCATTATTCAGCTAACCACTCACTTCAAGCAAGAACCGGAAAAGTTTGAGGAATATGCCAATAAATTATACGCCGATTTAAAACAAATGAATGCCCAAAGCGAGGCAAGAGAATTGCAATTTTCGCGAAAAAAAATTCATGAATTATTCGCAACTTTCGCAAATAATATAGATTGGGAACATGGAGGACAAAATCGTGCCCCTAAATTCATGCTTCCTGGCCAATTTGAATTTGCCCTCGATTATCATTTGCTGTCAGGCAACGAAGAAGCCAAAGAATTTTTGCATTTATCATTATTGAAAATGTTCAATGGCGGAATTTATGATACCTTGAGAGGTGGTTTCTATCGATACAGTACAGACAAATTTTGGTTTGCACCTCATTTTGAAAAAATGTTGTACGATAATGCCCAGTTGATTTCTTTATATTCTAGAGCATTTGCATGGAGTCAAGCCCCTGTTTATAAAGAAGTGGTTGATGAATGTATTCAATTTTGCCAAAATGAACTGTTCTACAAAGGAGGATATTTTTCTGCTATAGATGCAGATTCCGATGGTATTGAAGGACGTTTTTATGTATTTACTGCATCTGAGTGTAAATCTGTTCTCACTGATCAAGAGTTTGAATTTGCTGCAACTCTTTACCACATCAAAGAAGAAGGTAATTGGGAACACAAATACAACATCTTGCACACTCAACTAGCGCCATTGCAAATGATAGATGCTCTCAATCTAACAAAAGAAGAGTACCATCATTTACTCAAAAGTGTGAAAAATAAATTGCTTACTCTTCAAAATTCTCGAAAACGACCTTCAACTGACTTTAAAGTCATTTTGTCTTGGAATGCTCTCATGTTAAAAGGACTTTCGAACGCGTCATTATACTTAAATCAACCAAAATACAAGCAATTGGCAGTAGAATTGTTCTCTTTTATTGAAAAAACCTTTGTTCATCAGAGTACATTTCAGCTCAACCGTATTTATTCGCAAGGCAAAGTTTATGGAGAAGGATATTTAGAAGATTACGCAGGGTTATGTGAAGCACTTATCAGTCTTTTCGATTGTACTTCGAATCAGGATTATCTAGAAAAAGCGAACAAATTAGCGGGTAAAGCACTAGAATTATTCTATGACAACAAAGACGAACAATTATACTTTTCGCCAAACAACGGTGAGCCATTGATTTTCAGAAAATCTGATAAAACAGATGATGTGATGCCCAGTGCTAACAGCATTTTTGCAAATGCATTATTTGATTTAGGCACACATTTAGGAAATTTGAAATACCTAGAAATTTCAAAAAAATTACTTGCGCAAGTTTCAGATATCATGTTTCAGCATCCTGCATGGTATCAAAATTGGGTGAAATTATACATGAAAATGAGCACTGGTTCTGTAACCATTGCACTGTCACCTGACATTCATGCTGTTGAACTGACCAATCTCAAATCTCAACTTCCTTCTTGGTGTATGGTTGGTTTCAATGATGAAAATGGAATATCTACTTGGTTAAACCATCCAAACCGTGGAAACACAGAAATTCACGTTTGTGCTTCGAACCAGTGCTTTGAGGCTGTTGATAGCATCGCAAAAGCAATGGAAATCATTGAAGATGTTTTGATTTCTGAGTGAAATAAAAATGCGCTTTGTTTAAAAAGCGCATCTTTATCTTGAATGAATTATTGGATAACCAATTTTCCAGTGTATTTGTGATTTGATGCGTATACCAATTCAACAACATAAATTCCACTGTTAAATCCACTTATATCCATATTCAACTGGTTGCCAACCACAGTTCTAGAAACCAAAGTTTGACCACTCAAATCAAAAATCCTCAAAGTTGCAACCTCTGTCATTGGCTCAACTGTATTCAAATTAACTTGTTGAACTGCTGGATTGGGATATATGCCCAATTGCGATACAACCGCTTTCTTGTTCACATTGGTTGCCAAATCCCAAACCTTTTTCATTCCCGCATTTACAACTACAGGCCATGTGCCATTTTGTAATTGATTGTTCGACAATTGGAACGATGAAGAGTTTGATAAATCTTCGTACAATACACCAACAACTTTGAAATCTGCTACTTTACCTAGTCCAGTAAATGAACCATTTTCACCAACATTTGCCGAATTAAAAGTAAAAGATTTCGCAGTTATTGGTACAGGTAAAATAAATGACCATTCCCATTTGTCGCCGGGTTTAAATACAATTTCAAAATCACTTAATTTCTCACCGTAAAATCCATTCGAAGCCGACCAAACAACATTTTGATGGATATATCCGTTCAATGGTGTTGTTTTACCGTAAAAGTCCTGGTTTTTAAAAACAGTATCATTGGAGAGCATCTCATTGATCTTTTGATCATACCCAATTCCATTACCTCGAACATTGTCTTCTAGTAAAAAAGCATTGAGCCTAATTTTTGTACTCAATAAATAATCATTGGCCGTAAATTTCACTTTTCCAGTGATCCATTTTTTTGCAGAATCATAAGACAAATCAGAAACATTCACAGTTGCTTTCGCGTATTTTATTCCAATTTGATTGTTTATAAATTTAGTAATTGCTGATGCTGTATGTTCAATTCGTTCTGACTGATGTCCTCGATTGATCATTGACAACGTGTTTTGATTTTGATTTACCAGACTCGCGTTCACAAAAGATTCATTAAAACCAAAGGCTCTCATTGTTCCCAAGGTATCAAGCAATCCCGATAATTTATCTTGTACATGATAGTTCATGGCAATCATTTTCCCAGCAGAGGCCCCTGTTAATTGATTGATTTGATTTTCTAATAGTGGAACCATTCCAAAGTTAGCCGAAACAACACTCTCCAATAGATGATTAGGAACCCCAGTTGGATTTTGCAATTGTACCAAAACCCTTGTATTCTCTATTGTATCATTGCTCAAGTTATTGTCCGATTGGCCATTTACAGATTCAATAAAAACCTGATGTGTGATGATTTTTCCACTGAAAGGAGCCAACAAAACCGTGTCAATACAATGTTTCTCTTTTTGATTGAGGGACATTTTGCCAAACGCTACCGATGTATCTTTCAATATTGAACCCAGCTCATCTGCAAGAATATGACGTATAGAAACAGATTGAATAGAATCTTTACCAATATTCGATACAACATAACTTAAAAATAAATTTCCATCTAATTGTTGCAAAACACTTTGATTCAAATATTTAGAAATCTTTACATCGAGTTGAGGTTTTTGTCCCTCATAAAATGTAAAATAAACATTATCCTGATATTTGTTGGAATTGTTTGCATGCAGTTTAGTCATGATATTTGGCTTTGGATGATGAAATGAGCCGAGGTCATCTCCAATTGCATAGGCTTCTGTGGCCGAGATTTGAATACCATAATTATGAATCAAATATTTGGTAGTTGCAATATCGGAATAGGCCGCTTTCATATCAACAAAATGGATGCTCCCATTATTTTCGTCTAACACGATGGCAGAAGTTGCATAACTACCTCCCATTGTATCGTGTACAGGTGTAAATGATTGAAATTTCACCCAAAATTGTCGATTGGGAGCTGTTCCAAACGATTTCGTGAAGACTTGATCATTGCTACCATATGAAGTAATACCACCAATATAAATAGAGTTGTTAGGTAAGTCGGCCGATGGCAATTTCAATTCATCTCTATATTGAGGGTGTTGTATTTTTGAATCATTGATTGAAAATGTAATGTAACCTGTACTTGAAACTTTGAATTGGGTAAATGTTTGCGAGCCCAATTTGAAAGCAAAAGGCAGGTTTAAGACAGATGAATAGCACTTTTTTGCCGAATCAGTGAGAACCAAATTCCAGTTGTTGGAAACTGAATAATCGTCTTGCTCTGAATTTAATCCTCTAGGATTTCCAATTTGATTGAACGATTCAAGGTAATATGCATTCTGTGCATGTACAGAATTCAAAGAAACGAGGACTGCGAAAATTGCAAATAATTGTATTTTTTTCATTTATGTTTTGTAATTTATACAAAAAAGCCCCGATGTACGGGACTTTTTAAACTATTTTAAGGTTTCTGAGATTACAATGTTTTTACTTCATTCACTAGTTTTTGAAGGCTGTCTTTGGCATCACCAAACAACATTCCGCATTTAGAATCGAAGAACAAGGCGTTTTCAATTCCAGCATATCCAGATTTCATTGAACGCTTTAACACTACAATTTGTTTTGCTTGATCAACATCCAAAATTGGCATACCATAAATTGGGGAAGTTGGGTCGGTTTTGGCAGCAGGATTCACAACATCATTTGCACCAACAACCAAAACAACGTCGGTGGTAGGGAACTCAGAGTTAATATGTTCCATTTCGATCAAGCGATCGTATTCAACATTACTTTCAGCAAGCAAAACGTTCATGTGACCAGGCATACGTCCAGCAACGGGGTGAATGGCATATTTTACATCTACACCTTCTTCGTTTAAGAGCATTTCAAGTTCATGACAAACGTGCTGAGCTTGAGCTACGGCCAAACCATATCCAGGAACGATAATGACTTTTGATGCATATTTCATCATGATGGCTACGTCTGTTGCTTGCACTTCTCTTACAGATCCTGAAACTGCCGCGCCAGAACCTGAACCACCAGAAGCCATACCAATTAAAACGTTTGTAAGAGATCGATTCATTGCTTTACACATGACCACTGTTAAAATGGTACCAGCAGAACCTACCAAAACGCCACCCATCAACATCACGTTGTTATTGTACAAGAATCCACCACAAGCTGCGGCAACACCTGTAAACGAGTTCAACAACGAGATAACAACAGGCATATCTGCACCTCCAATTGGAAATACGAACAATAATCCGTATATTACAGCTACACCCATTGTGAGGTAGAACCACAATGAACCGCCATCAGCGATGTGAGAAAAATTGATATACGCAGCTACCATGATTCCAATGAGAACCACAGCATTGATGTATTGTTGTCCGCCAAATCTGAAATCGCCAATAGAACCATTCAATTTACCCCAAGCGATGATACTACCTACAAAAGAGATGGTACCAATGATGAGACCCGCAATAATTGGCAGATAATGTCCCACACTCATTGGAACTTCAGGGTGATGTGCAATTTCTTGCCACTCAATGATTGAAATCAAAGCAGCAGCCAATCCACCCATACCATTAAAAATAGAGACCATTTCAGGCATAGCGGTCATTTGAACGCGTCTAGCCATCAACGTACCAACCACGGTTCCAAGAAGAATAGCAGCAACAATGTATCCAATGTTCGGGATAACTTCGAAGCCATTTTTACCTAGAAAAAGGGTGCCCAATACGGCCATTGCCATACCAAATGCAGCAATAAGATTTCCTTTGCGCGCAGAATCTGGCTGTCCCATCAATTTCAATCCAATGATAAATCCAAAGGAGCCAATCAAATAACAAATTTCCATTAAATGTTGCATGCTTATTTTCCTCCTTTTGGTTTTTTCTTAAACATTTCCAACATACGGTCGGTTACAACAAATCCACCAATTACGTTCAGTGTTCCCACAAAAACGCCCACAAATCCAACAATTATCGAAAAATAGTCGTCAGAATGTGCTTTCCCTAACACAATAATGGCACCAATTAATACAACACCGTGAATGGCATTTGCGCCACTCATTAAAGGGGTATGAAGGACACTTGGTACGTGCGATATCAATTCAATACCTACAAACACCATCAAACCAATGAGGTAGATATAGGTAATATTCAATCCAATAAATTCTAGTATAGCTTCCATTTAATTATGCGGTTAATAAGGTTTTTCCGTTGTGAGAGATTAAACATCCTTGAACAATTTCATCGTTCATATCGAAAATCATGTCGCCCTTTGGCGCCATTAATTTCAATAGTTCCCAAATATTTCTAGCAAACAATTCACTTGCATTTGCAGAAAGTGCTGAAGGCAAATTCACAGAACCTACCAATTTTACGCCATTCACATGAATGATTTCGCCGGTTTTTGTTTGGGTACAGTTACCACCTTGCTCCGCCGCCATGTCAATGAGCACAGCACCTGTTTTCATCAGCGACAATTGTTCATCGTCAATTAAAATTGGTGCTTTTCTTCCCGGAACTAGTGCTGTGGTAATGACCAAGTCGGCTTGCGCCAATGATTTGTTTACCGCCTCACGTTGTGCTTTTCTATATTCTTCAGAGGCTTCTTTTGCATAACCACCTTCAGAACCAACTTCTACCCCTTTTACTTCAATAAATTTACCACCCAAACTTTGTACTTGCTCTTTGGTTTCGGGACGAACGTCGGTTGCTTCAACAACCGCACCGAGTCTTTTTGCAGTAGCAATTGCTTGCAAACCGGCAACACCAACTCCAAAAATCAACACCTTTGCAGGAGTTACAGTTCCAGCGGCTGTCATCAGCAATGGGAAAATTTTATCTAAATGGTAAGCACCTTCAATGACTGCTCTATATCCGGCCAAGTTGGCTTGAGAACTCAACACATCCATACTTTGGGCACGAGAAATCCTTGGAATTGCATCAAGAGAAATGGCTGAAATATTTTTCTTCGAAAACGCTTCAATCACTTCTGGGTTTGTTCTGTAGTACAAAGAAGAAATCCAAGTTTTACCTTCAGGCAAAGACTGAATTTTGTCTGGTGTAGGGACATTTATTTGAACAAAAATATCCGCAGATAGAATATCTTGAGAGGTTTTTACTAAAGCTCCCGCTTGTTCATACATTTCATTGGTGAAATGGGCGTTGATTCCGGCGTCTTTTTCTACCCAAACTTCAAACCCCATTTTTTGAAGACTGGCACACACTTGTGGACTTAATGCCACTCTGTTCTCGCCCTGTCTTGTCTCTTTAAATACAGCAATTTTCACTTAGCTCTAATCAGTTAATTGATTTGATGCGAATATAATTGAAAACCACCGATTTTACAATGAAAATCGACAATTATTCAGGAGAAAACGATAATTAAAATGCTATTTCGCCTCTTTTACAAAACGGTACACAGAACCACCAAGTTCAAGAAAATAGATCCCTGGTAATAAATGCTCAACATTCACTTTTCCCTCATTTACGCTCAAGACTTCAAGAATTTGTCCGTTTGAACTGTAAATACTCACCGATTTCACATCGTACATTCCCTGAATTGTCAAATAATCTGATGTTGGATTAGGAGCTATGAATACCTTTTTAATGATTTGTTTTTGGTTTAATCCCCAACCAATAAAAATCAAGTCACTATATGTGGTATCGTCTGAAATTGGTCCATTCGAAGCTTTTAAAGACACAGAATAAAGTCCCCCATTGGCAAAAACCAAGCTAATATCGGTTGAACTCGCTGAGGTTCCTTTTACAAATTTCACACCCATATTGGGAGTTACGCTCCAAGCATTTGTGAAAGCAAATGGTGTTGTAGTATTTGTAAAATTGAATGTATCGGTCAAAACAGTACCAGTATCTTTATCTACTGTAAAATCAGCAACCAAACCATTGTTATTATTGGCATTTTGCAAATATTTATCACGGTAATTGATAACCGTAGGAGTGAATGTTCCGTTGGTAGCAAGTGTACCAACAATTTCTAAAACAGGTATTTTCTCAGAAGTAGCCAACCACTTGTAAGAAACTGTTTTTCTTGGAATTGGTACTTTTGTAAACTGAGTTGCCAGTGTATCTACTTCATCAACGATTGTAAATACACGAATAGCGTCATTGTATGTTTTATATGGAGTTTTTATACTACCCCATGCATCCACCACATTGGTTCTCTTTCCAGCTTGAATAAACGTAAACAATGTTTGTCCGGGAATAGAAAATACAAATCTAAATTTAGTCACATCACTGTCGTTGTATTGAAGTGGAAACTGATAAATTTCATCTTCGTCGGAATACATGGAAGCCAATGGAATTCCGGAAATGGTATAACCCAATCCCTCAGCTTTAAACACAGTTGAAGACTTTGAGTAAAATGAGTAAATATTCTTAAAAACAAATGGACCGCCGCCAATGCTGTCGGCGGTTTTCTGTCCTATTTGACCAAAAAAATAAAATGCATATGGTGTTTTATTCGCACTTTTGTAATCATACAAGCCTTGTCCGTTCGAGGTTAATTGCGAAAAATCCCAAGATTGATTTCCACCTCGATTTTTCCAAGCTGTTCCGATACCCGTTGGGGAGGCCGTTGAATAACGAATTGTATCATTTGCTGCTGGCATAGAAGCAGATGTAATGGTAATTTGACCCAAAAGTCCCCCGAAATAAAACATCGCTGATAAACAAACGAAACTTAGCTTTTTGCTCATTAAACAAATATAGTGAAAAATTATTTGAATATTATTTTTCTATAACCCAAAAATAACCGATTTTTGCGGTTAATATGGAAAATAGATGGAGCGCAAAACCTTTACCCAACACAGAGATTGTTGCC
>CAZYBT010000104.1:0-8952 GCA_964645755.1 uncultured Rhizobium sp. | reverse complement strand
TTCATTCAATTCAATGAAAAAGATCACAGCATTCATGCTGAGGGACCAATGGACTTCGGATTAGAATCTGAACACATAAAATTTAAAAATGCAGGTCACGCTGATTTGAAACCTGGCGACAGTTCTTTTAGTTTTAATCTCGCGATGATGTTAGATTTTCCATTACCAGATGAATTTACGAAATATTTGCTTTCCAAAGTTGCAGATCCCGAAGAACCCGGAACAGCCGATTTAAATACGGACTTCTTTAAAGACGCCCTCGGAGAAATGGTTGCCGATCCGAAAGTTTACCGTAACATCGTTCAGGGAATAGAAAAAAATAATAAACTTGAAGGAAAAGCGGAAGCCAAATATAAACTCATTTTATCGGATGCTACTTTTAGGTGGGACAATAAAATGAGGGGAATGTATTGTAACGACAATGTAATAGTTGCAAGTATTGCAGGAGAACCTGTGAACAAAGAAATGAAGGCCGTGATGTTGCTCGAATCAAAGCGAGCAGGAGAGAACATGTATGTTTATTTGAATTATGGGGATGATTATGTGTTTTTCAATATCTCTAAAAATAAATGTTCTATTTACGCTTCAGACCCAAAACTCACGGAAATATTGGTCAACAATGCTGAAAAAATTAAAGCAAAAGACTATTATATCATCCAAACAACAGAGAGAACTGTCGATAAATTTTTAAGAAAAATAGACCGTTAAGGTTCTGGATAAAGCACTTTGGTTAAAAATAAGCCATGTGCTGGTACTGAGTTTCCTGCGTCGGCGCGGGTTCCAGTGGATAGGATTGTTTCAAAGTCTTCGAGGCTAATTTTGCTCGTTCCTACTAGGATGCTTGTGCCCACAATGGCCCTTACCATATTTCTGAGAAATCTATTTGCAGAAATGCGAAAAATAATTTGATTATTTTTTGCAGTCCACGCGGCATCAAAAATTGTGCAGCGATAATTGTCGGCAGGTGGTAATCCTTTGCAAAATGCTCTGAAATCATGTGTCCCCAATAGTTTTTCTGCTGCAAATTTCATTAAGTTCAAATCGAGTGGAGTAGGGAAATACCAAGCATATTGTTTTGTAAAAGGATTGCGTTTTAAATCAATATAGTATTGATATTCTCTGAGGGTTGCATCGAATCTCACATGGAAATCATCGGCAACTGTTTCGCAGGCTTCAATGACAATGTCGGGGGGAAGCATGGCATTTAACTTATAAACAATGGCGTCAGGGATCTGTCCCTCAAAATCAAAATGAGCGTAAAAATCACTAGCGTGTACACCTTTGTCGGTGCGACCGCATCCCATAATTTCGACGGGGGTATTGCAAATTTGAGAAAGTTTAGATTGGATCACTTCCTGTACGGAAATTCCATTGGGTTGAATTTGCCAACCATGGTATGAGGTACCGTCGTATGCGAGTTTTAAACGGTAACGCATGGATTATGCGAGGTTTTCGTAAATGATGGCGCAACCTTGACCAACACCAATACACATCGTCGCGAGTCCGTATTTTTTATTCGAATGTTTGGCCATGTGATGAAGTAAAGTTGCCGAAATTCTTGTCCCTGAGGCACCCAAAGGATGTCCAATGGCAATACTTCCACCATTCAAATTCACTTTCGAAAGATCTACATTCAAGAGGTCAGCGCTAGCCAATACTTGCGCAGCAAAAGCTTCATTCAATTCAAAAACATCGATGTCATTTACAGACAATCCCGCTTTATGTAATGCTTTTTGAGTTGCTGGAACTGGACCTATTCCCATAATAGCCGGATCAACACCTGCTGCTCCGATACTCACAATTCTCGCCATTGGCTTTAAATTGAATTTTTTAACCATTTCTTCACTCGCCAAAATACAACAAGCTGCGCCATCATTGATGCCTGAAGAATTTCCCGCCGTTACTGTTCCGTTTTCTTTAAAAGCAGGCTTCAATCCCGCCAAAACATCAACCGTACTGAGTCTTGGATGTTCATCTATACTGAACGATTTATATTCTCCTTTTTTCTGAGGGATATTCACAGGGATGATTTCATTTTCAAACAACAAATGCTCTTGGGCGTGTTGCCATTTTAACTGTGATTGATAAGCGAACTCATCTTGTCTATCTCTTGTAATTTGATATTTTTCTGCAACATTTTCAGCTGTTTCACCCATTGAATATGGATGATGTAGCTTTGAAAGCGCTTTATTTGTGAAACGCCATCCAATAGTGGTGTCGTAAATTTCAGGAGTTCTAGAGAATGCTGATTCTGCTTTTGCCATTACAAATGGTGCTCGGGTCATGCTTTCAGTACCTCCTGCTAAAATCAAATGAGCTTCACCGCTTTTAATGGCCATGTACCCGTTCATCATGCTCTGCAATCCTGATGCACACAAACGGTTCACGGTATATCCCGGAACGCTCATTGGAACACCTGCAAGTAAACTTGCCATTCTGGCTACGTTTCGATTGTCTTCACCAGCTTGATTGGCTGCACCCAAAATAACCTCGTCAATTTCATTTAAATCGATGGTTGGATTTCTTTCAATCAGCGCTTTTATTACCGTTGCAGCCAAATCATCGGGTCTAATACTTGCCAATGACCCTCCAAATTTGCCAACGGGTGTTCTCACTATATCGATTACGTAAACAGCATTCATGGATGCAAAGGTAGTAAAATTTTACAGCTGTTTTTCATATAATCATCCACCTTAACTACCTGTTTGAGCTGCTGATGTGGCTTATTTTACATTTTATCGATAATTTGTTTCAAGTTAAAAAAAGGAACGAGTTTTGTACGACCTTTGACATATACATTTATGAAACATTTTTTTGCAATTTTATCATTCGGTATTTTTGGGTACTCAAACGCTCAATTTTCTGAACCTGAGACTTCAATTGTGTCGCTACAACATATAACTTATCAGGGACTTACCTTTGTACAAAAACCTTATCAAAGACTTAATTGTGAATTTGCAAATTTGCGAAAAAAAAATGCATCAATCGATTATTGGGGCGACACAGTTTGTTCGAGTGTTAGTTTTGTTGATCTTGAAATTCTTGGTGATGATCAACCAATTATTACCAGAATCAGTGAACAGCTAAAAGAGTTGAGCTTCATTTATGGTGAATCGAAATTTAACAGTCCTCAACAATACTGCAATTCGATTGCAGACACCGCTGCGGTTAATGGGATGATAGAATTGGCCACTGAGATTTCAGTTTTGGATACATTTGATAAATTTATCGGCATCAACATCGGAACAAATGAATTTGCAGGTGGCGCTCACCCAAACTATTTCAGTTTGGTGAAGGTTTTTGATTTGTATTCAGGTGAAATTTTAAATTTAACCCAGGTTATTGATAAAAAATTTGAAAAGAGTTTCAGGAAACTAATTTATGTACATTTTAAAAAGACATACGGGTTAGATGCGTTGTTCAATGCCGATGTGAAGCCAGATGAATTTCCCATTCCTGAAAATTTCCATCTCGGAAACTCAGGTATGTTTCTTTATTATAACCCCTATGAAATTACACCTTACGCTGTAGGTGCTCCTGAAATTACACTTTCATTGAATGAAATTCTTCCATATGTAACTCCGTATTTTAAGTCCGCAATCAGTAAAGCCAAGAAAGTGGGTAGGTCTCAATTGCGTCATTAACTCTTCAATTTGTTTGCTCTATTTTGCAAAATGTGCAAATTATAATATGTAAAATATTTGCAACAATTACGTTTTTTAACAAGGTACTTCAGTTTTCAATTATATTCGCGCAGTTGTAAATGAAACGCACAATTATTGCCATATGTTGTATACTCCTTGCTGCTGTTTATCCAACAGCAATGATTGTAGAAATTGTGGGAATAAAAATACAAAGGCACGCCTTCAAACAAGCTTTCAGAAAAAGTCAGTTCGATTTGTCAAAAACAGAAGTGGTTTTTTTATCACATCAAGATTATGAGGGACAAAAACCTGGAGATGAATTTAAACTAGGTGGAAATAAATACGACGTCATTGCAGTAAAAAGAACAAACCGTGGGTACTTTATCACTGCTTACAACGATACATTAGAAAAGCAATTGGAAATTCAATTGGCTGAAAATTGTAAGTCGAATGGCAATCATCCTTCAAAATCAAAAAAATCACTCTTGAAAATTCACATGTTCTGTGAATCAGTGAATGACTTTAAATTCAAGCGCTATTTTATTGGTCATTTTGTTGACAATTATTGCGTGAAAGAACACCCTGGATTTGCTTCTCTTCCGGTTCAACCGCCTCGGCATTTGTCTTAGTTTTATTTATTGATAATCGATAATCGACAGTGATTGTTGGCTTTGTGAAATACACATCAAATGATGTGTGTTATGCTATGTGGTTTATGGATTTTACCAGTAAAAAATCCCTCAAAAATAAATTAAGAAATGATAAAAAAAGCAATGATTGCATTGGGGTTGATAACCTTGATGTATACGCCTGTGTTGGCGCAAAATAAAGATACGAGTGAAGTAGAATCATTCGATGAAGTGTTAGTTTCGGCTCAAAGATTTGAACAAAAACGTAAGGATTCACCCCGTCAAATTGAGGTGTTGAGCTCGAAGAAATTGATGGAATTACAACCAGCTACGCTTGGTGATGCCTTGATTCAAAGTGGTAAGGTTTTTGTCCAGAAAAGTCAAATGGGCGGTAGTAGTCCGGTTTTAAGAGGATTTGAGGCAAGCCGCGTATTGATGGTCGTAGATGGCGTTCGCATGAATAATGCAACTTATCGTGCTGGTCACCTTCAAGATATCATCACCATTGATCCTTTTATTTTAGATAAAATGGAAGTTAATTTTGGTTCTGGTTCTACCTTATTTGGTTCAGATGCATTGGGTGGGGTACTTTACTTCAAAACCAAAGAAGCAACTTTAGGTAAAAAGAAAATTAGTCCATACGCAAATGTTCGTTATTTAAGTGCAAACTCTGGATTGGTTTTAAATGGAGGGATTCAAGTTCAATTGCCAAAAATTGGACTCATTTTGAATGCTACTCAAAGTGATTTTGGAGATCTAAAAATGGGGAATAACAGTTACGATGCTATGGATGCAAATTTTGGACTCATGCCCAAATATGTAACAAGGATCAACAACAAAGATACCGCTGTGAACAATGATGATCCTCTTGTGCAAAAAGGTACTGGATACAAGCAATTGGATTTGTTTGGAAAATTAACCGCAAAAACGGGAATGTTCTTGCATACTTTGAACTTTCAAAAATCGAGCAGCGATTTGGTGCCGCGTTATGACCGTATCAACGAAAACAAAAATGGATTATTTACTTATGCTCGTTGGGATTATGCTCCTCAAAATCGTGATTATTTGTCATACCAACTCAAATTTGGCAGCGATTTACACTCCAATCGTTTCTCAATAGCTCAGCAAAAATCGGAAGTTGGTAGGGTTACCAGAAATTTTGGTTCAAGCACTGAAAGAACACAGTTAGATAAAGTGACAATGAATACCATCAATTTTGACCGACATGACGTTTTTGGGAATTTTACTGTAAACTCAGGTGTAGAATATGTAACCAATGATGTTCAAAGCAAAGGCGTGAACAGAAAAATTACAGACGGAACAGAAAGTGTAACCAAAGCAAGGTATTCTGATTCTGGTGCAACAACCAAAAGTTGGAGTGCTTTTGTGCAAGGTATTTATAATTTTGTGAAAACGGGCACGGTTGTACAAGGAGGATTCCGTTTAACAGGTTATGATTTAGAAGCAAATTTCTCTAAAGCAAATCCTTGGAAATTGCCTTATTCACAAATTACATTTTCAAATATTGCACCGAGTTTTGATTTGGGAATTACTCAATTGATCTCCGAAAGTTTGATGATTAAAGGTTCTTTTAATCAAGCCTTTAGAAATCCTAACGTGGATGATATGACAAAAGTCTTTGATTCCAAAAAAGGAGTAAAATTGTTGGTTCCAAATAACAATTTACTTCCTGAGGTCAGCATCACCACAGACTTGGGATTGGCTTACACTTTGCCGAACAAATTTTTGTTTGAAACGGGAGTTTTTCATTCAAATGTTTCAAACTTGTTGTTGGATCAAAAGGGAAGTTTAAATGGTGAAGACTCTATGGTTTATGATGGTGTAAACACTCCAATTTACCAAGTTACGAATGTGGCTTTTGCTGAAATAACAGGCGCATACTTCAATGTAAAAGCAAGATTGTATAAAAACTTTTGGGCGAATGCTTCTTTAACAACAACTCAAGGTTTATTTAGAAAAGGGAAAGACAGCATATCAATGCCATTAGACCATATTCCTCCAACTTACGGCCAAGTTTCATTGCGTTATAATGAGCGCAATTGGTTTGTTGAGGCTCAGTTGTTGTTCAATGGAAGAAAAGAGGCTAGGGATTATTCTAACAGTGGTGAAGATAACGCCGATAAAAATCCTGTAAATGGTAATCCTGCTTGGCAGATTTATAATGTGAGAGCTGGCTATAACCATTCTAGTGGTGCGAGTGTACAAGTAGCGTTGGAGAATCTATTGGATTTAAGATATCGTTATTTTGCATCTGGTGTTACCGCGGGAGGCAGAAGTATCAACTGTACGCTTTCATACAAGTTTTAAATAAACGTTTATTTTTCTTATTTTTGCAGCTTTATGGGACGTATTTTCGAGAAAAGAAAGCACAAAATGTTCGCCAGATTCGACAGAATGGCGAAACAATTTACGAAGCTTGGAAAAGAGATTGCAATTGCGGTAAAACAATCTGGCGATAACCCAGACAATAATCCACGCTTGCGTTTGGCAATGCAAAATGCCAAAAGCGTGAACATGCCTAAAGATAGGGTGGAAGCTGCTATCAAAAGAGCAACCAGCAAAAATGAAGGCAACTACGAAGAGGTACGTTATGAGGGTTATGGCCCTCATGCTGTGGCTATCTTGGTAGAAACCGCAACTGACAATACAACCAGAACCGTTGCCAATATTCGCATGCACTTTAACAAAGGTGGTGGAACTATGGGTAAAACTGGATCCTTAGATTTTGTCTTTTCTAGAAAAGGGGTTTTCAAAATTGAAAAATCGAAATTGGGAAGTCGCGATATCGAGGAATTCGAATTTGAATTAATCGATTTCGGAATCGAAGATATGGCAATTGATGATGAGGTGGTTTATGTTTACACTTCATTCACTGATTTCGGTATGATGCAAAAAGCATTGGAAGACATGAACATTGAAGTTTCAAATGCGGAATTGCAGTATATTCCTTCAACATACGTTGATTTGAGTGAAGATCAAGCAAAAGAGGTCTTAGATTTAATTGAGCGCCTGGAAGGCGACGATGATGTCCAAAACGTTTATCACAACTTACAATAAAAAATGGCTCCGAAAGGAGCCATTTTTTATTTAATGTTGAAGGTTTAGGGTTTAGGGTCATTTGGGTATCAACAAACGACAAACTCTAAACTCTAAACTTTCAACTCTAAACTCAATGACATGTTGGGCAGCTTTTGAATTTTTCTTGGAATTGCGCTTTTACATAGACCCATTTCGAAGGCGACGATGGATCATTGCTAATGATTTCGCAACCAATTGTTTTTGCGCCATTTTTTGTAACTGTATCAAAAATTCCCTGAACAACTACAGTCTCTCCAGGCGCAATTTTCATCTTCGGAAATTTTAATTTGAAACACGGACAATCAGCTGAAATTTGCTTGATCTCCAATTCTTTTTTACCAGTATTTTTAAACTCGTAATTGCAGTATAAGTAGTCTCCAGAGATCTGTGGACCAAAATCATGCATCGGGTTTTTAATTTCCAACTTTGGTTGCTGAGCCAATTGTTTCGCACTGTATTTTGGGAAATATTGCTTTCGTGTGTAGGTAACATTTAAACCCATTGCCGGTGTAACAACGTTGTCTGATAAAACCGGAATTTGAAATGCCCCAAATCCATATCCAGGAGCTTTTTTCCCGTCTATAATCACTTTTATCTTCGCAAATTCATTTGGCTCTAGTGTGGTAGGGAAATTTAAAATTTGAATGTATTTCGGATAATCATCTGGATTTAACGGCGTGAAATTGGTGGTATACAACGTTGTATTGTGCAATTTTATATATTGTGTGTCTACCTTATTGTCGAATAATGGTTCAAATACAACGCTCCCTTTATCGAAAAACAAGCCGCCAACAGTCTGTGGCAATGGTGCTCCGATAATAGTGGTCTGAGGTTTAATCACATTTCCCTCAATATCTAAAAAGATGATTGATGCCGTTGGTGCATTTGTATACACTGTTACTGTCTTTTTGAATTTTCCGAGCCTGTTAATTGTTTCGTATTTGGTTTCAATGAACCCTTTGCCCCCGGGAGGAATAGAGTCTCTCGTCCAATTGGGAGTGGTGCAACCACAAGACGAAATCACATTTCCGATGAATAAATTCTGATCTCCTATATTCGTGAACTCAAAACGGTGAACTGCATATTTCATGTCTTCATCCAAATCGCCATAATTGAAAGATTTACTTTCGAAGTATGGTATTGGTCCGGTTTTTTTATTTTTGAGGGACAATGGAGTGGGGGATCCGCTGTTTTGTTGAGAATAAACGGATGAAGGAATTGCAAGAACAATCAGTACGCTTAAAAATTGAATCTTCGACAAAAGATAGTGAATCATTGAAATAGGATATTTGGTGTATGACTGGTATATCATGATAATGTTCGGATACTCAGGCAAAAGACGTCAAAAAAGTTGAGATGGTTGTATTTTGAAGCGTTGAATTTTTACGACAGTCGGAAAAAAGTCGACAGAATTGTGAGTAACATAATAAAATTCTCCTGTTTTGGGGATGAGTTCGGAGGTCATGTGATGTAGTGGGGGTGGGGACTGACATGGATAATTAATTTTTTTTGCATTTTTTTTCATAAGGTGTTGATTTTACCAAATAAAACTCTTAATTTTGCCGTCCTTTTTGGGAAAA
>CAZYBT010000103.1:6671-8956 GCA_964645755.1 uncultured Rhizobium sp. | reverse complement strand
TGGAACAAAGGCAGGGTCAAAACCATGCGTAAATGTATTGATCATTTGTATGTAATTTTCCCTTTTGAAGTGTCTTTTTTTGAGGGACTTGGGATGCCCTGCACGTATGTGGGTAATCCTACGTATGAATCGGTTGTGGCATTCAATAAAAGTCAAAACAATGATTCAACAAAAGAAACTGAGGGCAAAAAAAGGCCAACCGTGGCCATACTGGCGGGAAGTCGTAAGAACGAAGTAATCACCTTATTGCCGAATTTCATAAAAGTAGCGAGTCGGATTCAAGATGTTGATGTTGTGGTTGCGGGAGCACCAGGGTTATCGGTAGATTTTTATGAAGAAATTCTTGAAGCGAATGATTTAAAGGCCCGTATTGAATTCAACAAAACGTTTGATATCCTTCACAAGGCAAAAATCACCGGAGGCTTGGCATTGGTAGCGAGTGGTACAGCTACCTTGGAAACAGCGTTGTTCAAAGTTCCACAAGTGGTGGCATACCGGGTCAATAAAATCACGTATTTTGTGGGGAAGCAATTGCTCAAAATTCCGTATATATCGTTGGTTAATATATTGTTACAACGCAATTTGGTAGAAGAGCATTTACAAAAGATGGATGTAGAAACCTTATGGAATGCAGTACAAAGATTGCAGGAAGAAAATACTCAAAAGCGTATTTTAGACGGCTACAACGATCTTTGGAATCAATTAAGTGTCAAAGGCACGAATGTTAGCGAGAATGTGGCGAAGTTGGTGCTGGGGGGTTAGATTGACCCCGACATAACCTCCTGAGACCATTTGTTTAAAACTGTTATGATTTGTTCTGAATCAGATTTTAGATTTAAACCATTTAAATCTGTGAGTAAATTCTGTATGGATTTACATTCATCTACCAAAACAGATAAAACGCTTCCCAATTCACCAATAATTTTATCAAATTCTTGATTCGGAAGTAAAAAGTTATATTTCAATCCTATTTGATCTGTAATTAAAACAGCAGTGCCTAAAGGAATTGCTTCATTGATTACATTCACCACAGGCCAAGCCAACTCTACGGATTTATATAATTCTTCAATTGGAAAATATGATTTTAATTGAACTAAAACCTGATTTAAATTTGGTTGAAACAATTCAATTGACAGAACACCATCGCTACTAGAATCTGGCAAAACCAAGAGTAAGCTCTCAACATTTGTTTCTTCTGGATAAAATTCTGACTGATAACCTTTTGAATTCAGGTATTCGTATAATTCTTTATAAAACATGTATATATTTATTGTAATTAAATTGAACCTGTTACAGATATTCTACTTCTCACAAGTTCTTCCACTTTATCACCGTCTCCCTTGGCCATTTCTAAAGAAACACCGAGTCCTTGCAAGAGGTGCGCGGCATCATAGGCTTCATGAAGGGCACTTTGATCTGCCAATTCATCAGCGCTTGCTTTTCTTGTTGATGCAGGATATTTTTCATCTTTACTCTTTGCAAAAAGACCGCTCATGTTATCTAAATCACTTTTTTCAATTTTTTTGGCAGCTTCTACCAATTCAAAAGCAATTGAATGTTTTGTTAATTTTTGAGGTGTAGTTCTTTCCGAAGCTGGGGTCCTCTTTTCTGCCATACCCATATTTTCCCAATATTTATCTCGGCCTCCACCAGCCCAATTGTCGACTGCCTCTGCTTTTTCTCCGATCCAATTTTTAGCCTTACCTGCCTTATCTGCGGCCCAATTACCTGCAGCAGAGGCTTTTTCACCTGCCCATGAACCTGCAGCTCTAAGACCATCAGCTGCTTGCCCAGCCTTTTCTCCAATCCACTCTCCAGCTTGGCCCGCTTTTTCACCTGCCCATGAACCTGCAGCCCTAAAACCATCAGCTGCTTGCCCAGCCTTTTCTCCAATCCACTCTCCAGCTTGGCCTGCTTTTTCACCTGCCCATGAACCTGCAGCTCTAAGACCATCAGCTGCTTGCCCAGCCTTTTCTCCAACCCATTCCCTTGCTGGTTTTGTTTTATTATCGATCCACTCTCTTGCTGGTTTGGTCTTATCCGCAATCCAATTTCTTGCTGGTTTTGTTTTATCCGCAATCCAACTTCCTGCCTTACCTGCTTTATCACCGATATAACTACCCGCTTTACTTGCTTTATCACCTATCCAACTACCTGCTTTCCCCGCTTTATCACCTAACCAACTACCTGCTTTCCCCGCTTTATCACCTAACCAACTACCTGCTTTACTCGCTTTATCACCTAACCAACTACCTGCTTTACTCGCTTTATCACCTAACCAACTA
>CAZYBT010000103.1:0-6571 GCA_964645755.1 uncultured Rhizobium sp. | reverse complement strand
CACCTAACCAACTACCTGCTTTACTCGCTTTATCACCTAACCAACTACCTGCTTTCCCCGCTTTATCGCCTATCCAACTACCTGCCTTACTCGCTTGTTCACCTACTGCATTACCAGCAACTGCCGCTGCTGAACCTATTTCTTTTCCCGCTTTTATGGCATTTTTATGGTGCTTGTATGCTGTTAAACCAAGTCCAATACCCGTAGAAACCCCAGTTAATGCACCCATAGATGCAACATTACCAGCAATAGCTAAGCTACCTGCAGTAACTTTTGCAATGTTTACCCCGAGACGACTCCATTGCTTGTTTTTGATAAATTTTCTCCATTCCAAACCCCTCGACGAAAGTGGTGTAAACATTCGAGTTCGATGTAGTTTGATAGCCTCTTTACCGCCTTTGTATAGACCTTCGGCTACGGTTAACGCTCCTGTAGCTGCACCGAATCCTTGAGCAACAGCTTTTAATCCTTCGTTGGCAAGCTGGCCTCTAACAATATTCGTGATTCCTGCAGACGTATCTGAAATGCCCTTTAAAACACCAATTCCGGCGGTCAATCCTTTATTGCGATTTAACTTTTTTTCCGAATTATTTGCATTTTTAGCTCGCGCAAAATCAACAAAATCTTTAGCTGCAAGGCCTAAACTAAGTGCACCAGTTAAAGAACCCAAAGCCCCAGTACCAGTTCCCATTGCGGCACTAGAATCTTTAAACCCTCCTTTTGCGGTACCAGCTAAACTACCTATGTATCCGCCAGCAGCAGCTAAGGCAACAGGTGCTCCAATAGCCTTGGTTTTACTATCGAAAATCTTACCTCCTTCAGAAGGTGGCTCGTATGTGCGTGAACTCGCTGCTTGCACTTCTTCTCTATCATTCAGAGGATTTAATACAGATGTTGCCCCAGGTGTTTGATTTTCTGCAATTGCAGGTCTAGCGCCTGTAAGCTTTTTCTTCGCAGAACCTGAAAAGAAATCTTTTATTCCGTCAAATACACCCATAAATTAATATATTCATAAACTTTAGTACAACAATGTAAATTTCAATAATCTACATTTATAATTAAACCAAACAAATATAGGCGAGAAACTTTTTAAAACAAATTAATTTTAGGGAACGGTAATCAATCGAATTTCTAATTCTTCTTCAACTCTTTTTTGATACTTTCAATCAAGATTTTTTCGGTGATTGTATTGCTATTGTTTCCGAGCTCTTTTAAAATTGCTGATTTCACTATATTGATAATTTGACCGCCTACCAATTGATATTCTTTCGCAATTGCCTTTAAGTCAATACGATTTTCCAGTTCAAATTTATCACCAAACGCAGATTTCCAAAGTAAGTAACGTTGATCAGCTTCGGGAATCTCAAAATAAATCATGCTCTGAAATCTTCTTAAAAAGGCATCGTCGATGTTCCCTTTTAAATTCGTGGCCAAAATGATCACTCCCGGATACTCTTCTATCTTCTGCAACAAATATCCCACCTGCTGATTGGCATATTTATCGTTTGAAGATGAATTATTGGTTCTCTTTGAAAACAAACTCTCAGCTTCATCAAAAAACAATATCCAATTTTTATTTGCTGCCTGATTGAATAAACTGCTCAAATTCTTTTCTGTTTCGCCAATATATTTTGAAACCAATTGAGAAAGATCGATTCTATAAACATCGAGGTTGTATTTTTTCCCTAACAACGAAGCTGCCAGCGTTTTACCGGTGCCTGATGGTCCGTAGAAAACGGTTTTATATCCCCGCTTAATCTTTTTACCAAGGCCAAAGTCCTCCAAAATTTGCTTTTCAAAACGTATCCACAGCTCTATTTCATTCAGTCCTTCCTTCACTTGGTCCGAAAGTACAATGTCATCCCAATCCAAATTAGTTGTAATCAATGAAGCCGGAAATGTGAGAGAGTAATTTGGTTTATTGGATGTTCCTGTAGTGAGTTTATTGACAATTTCTTTGTTGATATGAATTGAAAAATGACTCATTGGTCGGTTTGGAACAATGTTATCAAAAATCAACACTTGTTGATCAAAAAACCAATGGTTATTTTCAAGAATATCTAAAATGATTAACCTCTCCGAAATTGAGTTGTTTGTTAACAAAAAAATAGCCGTTTCACCTGTTGGAATAAAGGTATTTTGATTATTCGCAATAATGCCACCCAGGCGGGTATCAAATAACTTTTCATTCAACGCAAGCTCCAACAAAGGATCAAAAATATTGGGTTTGAGATAAGAGGCCAGTGCAATCAAAAGTAAACCACGTTCTACCCCGTTGATGTTGTTATCAATGATAAAATCACTATAAAATGTGCCTTTTTCAAGCGCTGGTGGCTGAATCTCTCCCTCTTTTTCAATTCTAATTTGAAGGTTTTCATCGGCTTTACCTAACTGATACTGAATTAAATTTTTTAACCAATTTAAATCAGATTCAATATACTCGGCATTCTTTAACTTCATGTTTTGATTCATTTTATGCTGTAGCCTCCGCTCTATCTTCAATTAAATTTATATTGGCTTTGGCATGCACCAATTTTTCTTCCAATTCAACCAATTTTGCTGAATATTCTTTAATGAAATCAGGATTTTCTGAACGGCTCAAATCAACAAAACTTCGCAGGTACAAACTTAAAAGAACTGTAAATGCAGAACATATATTGGATTGTTTGGATATTGGGGAAGCAACAGAATTCATGAATTTCCAAATTTAATATTTTAATCGAAATTCTGAAGTTTTTACTTCATTAAACCTTACAATTCCATGGGAATGGTCGAAATATCCTATATAATTCATTTTTTTTTATTAGGTTTGCGATAATGAATCCAGACGTTTTTTTCAAAAGACTTGAGCAACGAACTGAACGAGAACTTTACAGAAGAAGCTTTAAAGCTGCCTCTGAAAGTCAGGATTCATTATTTAAAAAATTCGAAAACAAAAAAAGAGAGCAATTTAAAGTTGCTTTTGCCAGGGAAGTGAAATGGTTTTTTGCGTCATTGCTTTTGGCTCCACTCATGGGATTTATTTTTTATTACATTTTTGCAAATGTTATCAAAGATACCATGATTGACCTGGCTAAATATTTTGATGGTGTAGAAACTCTGTATTTCATCATTGTGGGGATTTCGTTAGTTGGAATTTACACTGCTCGGATCATTGTTTGGGCACTTAAACGATAAACCATTATGGTATTCCAAATTCTCAATGTTATTGAAAAGGAAATTAATTCCCAGATTAAATATGCATTTGGAATTTCAGAAGATGTTGTCATTTTTTCAAATATTGTTGATCAATCTGGAAATAAAGCTTTGCAACAAGACAATATCATACATTTCACATTATTAAGAATTGAAGAAGACAAAACAATTAACAAAGTGGGAGGCTATCAGGGACAATTTGGCCGAAACACCCCTACACTGTTCAATTTATATGTTTTGTTTTCTGCTTCACATTCGGGCAAGCAGTACCCAGACGGTGTAAATTTGATTGGATGGATTTTGCAATATTTTATTACTAATTTCAAGTTCACTCAAACAGAGTTGCCCAATTTACCTAATGAAGTAGACTCGATCACATTTGAATTACAAAATACGGATATCCGAGATTTAAGCAATTTATGGGGGAGTTTAGGTTCGAAATTACTTCCACATGTATGTTATAAAATAGGATTGATACCTTTGTATAGAGATGGCAACATAAATTCAACGGGTGAATTAATCAAAGGAATTGGCAAAAATTTAGATGGATTTTAATTGTGTATTTCGAATGGTTAAATATTGCTAGTTTTCATCCTTTTTTTCGTTCACAAAAGATGGATTGTTTGGGGATTTTCCCCAATGAAAAGACTCAAAAATGGTTGAAAAATCACCGCCATGTTTGGAAATTCACTCACAACGAACTTAAAATTTCAGTATCAACTAACAACAATCAACCTGAAATTCTGCCTACAAATGAGGAAATTGTACTTGAATTTTATTTGGGAGTTAATGACAACAGTTTTCAGCAATACACCGACATTGATGAAAGTCCAATTTTTTACAAACAACATTATTTCGAATATCAATTTAATGAGATTCAAGAATCTATCATAGAATTGGCTCTGAAGGATGGGAATATTCAAGACAAAGACGTTTTAATATCACTTCCCCCCGGTTATCAAAAATTTGGGAATTTTAAAATTAAAATTAGTAAACCGTATGATTTTTTTGTGAGCTGTATACATAAAAAAATCAATCAGATAGTGTTCAAAGCCGAGGTTAAATCATATTTTCTATTTTACGCCATAAAAAATGAAACCTCATTTAAAAAAATACCCAATTTGATAGAAGAAGAGGGTCAAAAAGTGACCTTTTTGCAGGCAAATGTTGATAACTCTGATTATATTTTCTTCCGATCTACTGAAGCTGTCAAAATCACAGAACTAAATACGCTAGAGTCATATTCTTATTGGGTTTCACCAGAAGGTTCAAAAACTAAATTACGTGTAAAAACACCAAATTTTTCTCTTCAAGATTTAGGCAAATCTCCGACTTATCCACATTTTCAAGCTTTATTAAAAGAAATTAAAGTTTAATTCGATAGTTTTGTGAACTATCATTCGCAAAACACACGAATTATTATGGCAAATTACAAAACACCCGGTGTGTACGTTGAGGAGATCTCAACCCTACCACCATCAGTCGGCCAAGTACCAACCGCAGTTCCTGCATTCGTTGGTTACACGGCAAAAGCGATCAAGGGCGGAGCTAGCGTAAAGAACAACGCTGTTCACGTTTCTTCTATGTTGGATTACATTGATTATTTCGGAGGCGGTTACGTTCCAAGTTCAATCAGTGTAGAACTAGATGAATCTTTACAGGTTTCTAACGTTAAGCCCGACAAATCATTCTTCATGTACGATTCAGTACGTTTATTCTTCGCTAATGGCGGAGGTGAATGTTACATCGTTTCTGTAGGTTCTTACAGTAACGACATTGAATTCGAAGCTCTAGAAACTGGTTTAAATGCTTGCAGAAGAGAAAACCAACCAACAATCTTGGTTTGTCCTGATGCAGTATTGTTACCAAAATCTGACCAATGCTACAGCTTGCAACAAGCAATGTTGATGCAATGCGCTGAAATGCAAGACAGAGTTGCAGTATTAGACGTTTACGAAGGTTACATTCACAGAAACGACAAAGACGTTGTGTTGAACTTCAGAAACGGTGTTGGTGTAAACAACATGAAATATGGTGCGGCATACTACCCTTGGGTATTCAACGCGTTGCCTCATAAATATGAGCATGAAAGTATCAAAGTAAAAGTTGGAGAAGAAGACAAAACTTTAGAAGAAATTTGTTCTCACCCACTTTCTTTGAAAAACTTGAATATGTCTGTAAAAGATTTGGCTACAATCAAAGAATTTGCAAACAAAGATTACAAAACTGGTTTAACAAACCTATTAGACAACATCAGTGGTGATGCTGCGGATATCAATGGAGCGGCAGCTTTGGTTGCTTCTTCAATGAAAGAAATTTATGATTTTGCAACAGGTTCATTTAATAGTGCTCCTATAGCAAATGAAATGAGCGTTAAAGTAAATGCGAGTTCTAAATTTGCTGCTTTATTGAAAAATTTCGCATCTGCTGATGCAGCAATGGGTTCTGGTGCATTCAGCGCTGGTAACTTCGCTACTTTAGATTTGGGTGAGCCAGTTGCAAATGCTGCTATTGCGAACCAAGAAAATGCTGATGTTAAAAATAAATTGAGTAAAGATGCTCTTTACAAATTTGGAGTTGATTTAAGCAATATCCTTTCTAGCATTGTTGAAGATGCAGAGTCTATCAAAGACAATTTGGCTAAAATTGCATTCGACAACAATCCATTGTTACAAAACATTGTAAACGAAACTTTGAAAGAACTTTCTAAAGTTCCAGCTTCTGGTGCAGTTTCAGGTGTTTATGCAATGGTTGATAACCAAAGAGGTGTTTGGAAAGCTCCAGCAAACGTAAGTTTGGCTTCAGTTTCTCGCCCAGTAGTTAAAATTGACGATGCGCAACAAGAAGACTTGAACGTTGACGTAATTAGCGGTAAGAGCATCAATGCAATCAGAAGTTTCACTGGAAAAGGAACATTGGTATGGGGTGCACGCACATTGGCAGGTAATGACAATGAGTGGCGCTACATTTCAGTTCGTCGTTTCTTTAACATGGTTGAAGAAAGTGTACGTAACGCAACGGGTTGGGCAGTATTTGAACCTAACGATGCATCTACATGGATTCGCGTTAAAGCAATGATTGAGAACTACTTGAACAACTTATGGAAAGCTGGTGCAATGGCTGGTGCTTCAGGTGATCAAGCTTACTTCGTAAACGTTGGTTTAGGTACTACCATGTCGGCAGTAGATATTCTTGAAGGTAGAATGAACATTGAAATTGGTATGGCGGTTGTAAGACCTGCTGAATTCATTGTATTGAAATTCTCTCACAAATTACAAGAATCATAAGTTTAACCATTTGTCTAACTAATTAAAAAAGAAACATAAAATAATATGGCTAATCCAAATTATCCACTACCTAGGTTCCACTTTAGAGT
>CAZYBT010000102.1:0-8970 GCA_964645755.1 uncultured Rhizobium sp. | reverse complement strand
CGTAAAGTAACCATTCATAAGGAGATTAAATAATGGCAAAGAAGGTAGTAGCAACGCTTAAAAAAGAAGGCGGAAACGAAGTAGTAAAGGTAATCAGAGCGGTTAAATCTGCGAAATCTGGTGCATACACATTCAAAGAAGAAATTGTTTCTTCAGACAGAGTAAAAGACGTATTGGCAAAAGGTTAATTCCTGTTGCAACAAAAGATACAAAGCCCCTTTTCAGGGGCTTTTTTTTATTTTCAACATTTTCCCTCCAAATATTTGCCCAATTGAACAAATAACTTGGAACATTCCCCTAAACAGAATTATCTTTACACAATCATTTATTATGGCATTTTTTAATTGGTTTGGCAAAAAAAATCAGGTTCCAGAAGAACAAATTCAAGAAACCAAATCGGCCCTTGGAAAAACAAGAGAAAATATTTTCTCAAAACTGAGTCGCATTGTAGCAGGAAAACGCGAAATTGATGCAGATTTCTTAGACGAAATTGAAGAAGCGTTGCTGACTTCCGACGTTGGAGTAGAAACCACCGTTGAAATTATTCAGGCCCTTGAAAAGAAAGCCAAAGATACCGGTTTTCTCAATGTTGAAGAATTGAACAATTGGCTGTCACAGGTCATCGCTGAACTGATGCCGGATATCAATTTGCCAGTAGCGCAAGATTTTTCACTCCACGGAATTCCCCGTCCTTACGTGGTTTTGGTTGTAGGCGTCAATGGTGTGGGAAAAACCACAACCATAGGCAAAATGGCTTATCAATACGCACAGGCGGGACATAAAGTCATACTTGGAGCAGCAGATACTTTTCGTGCAGCGGCGGTTGACCAATTGAATATTTGGAAAGACAGGGCAGGCGTAGAAATTGTTTCTCACGGAATGAATGCCGACCCGGCGTCTGTTGCTTTTGATGCTGTGAAAAAAGGGGTTGAGCAAAATGCGGATGTCATTATTATCGACACTGCGGGCCGTTTGCACAACAAAGTTGGTTTGATGAACGAATTGGCTAAAATCAAGCGTGTCATTCAAAAATTTAAAGAAGATGCACCCAATGAAATTATATTGGTGATAGACGCAACAACCGGACAAAATGCCTTCGAGCAAGCGAAGGAATTTACGTATGCTACAAATGTAAATGCTCTTGCAGTAACCAAATTAGATGGAACGGCAAAGGGTGGTGTGGTTATTGGCGTTAGTCATGCGCATCAGATTCCGGTCAAATATATAGGCTTGGGCGAAAAAGCCACAGATTTAAAATTATTCGATAAACATTCATTCATTTCTTCAATTTTCAATCATGAGAACTAAATCCCTGAATCAGCCTAAAGTCAACGTCATTACATTAGGTTGTTCTAAAAATACCGTTGATTCAGAAGTGTTAATGGCTCAACTTCAAGCGAGTAAGTTCAACGTTGAGCACGAAAGTACCACAGACGATTCAGATATCGTAATTATCAATACTTGCGGGTTTATTGAAAATGCCAAACAAGAAAGTATCGACACCATTCTAAGATTTGCTGATGCCAAAGCAGCCGGACAAATTGAAAAATTATATGTAACAGGTTGTTTGTCGCACCGTTATAAAGATGATCTTCAAGCTGAGATTCCAGAAGTGGATGCTTGGTTTGGAACGCTAGAACTACCAAATTTGTTGAAATCCGTAGGTGCAGATTACAAACATAATTTGCTTGGTGAAAGATTACAAACCACTCCCAAACATTATGCATACTTAAAGATTTCTGAAGGTTGTAATAGACCCTGTTCGTTTTGCGCAATTCCACTCATGCGCGGTAATCATGTAAGCAAATCTATCGAATTTTTGGTTCAAGAAGCCAAAAATTTGGTTAAAAATGGCACCAAAGAAATCATGTTGATTGCCCAAGATTCAACCTATTACGGTTTGGATTTGTATGGAGAACGTAAACTAGGTGAATTGATGAAGCATCTGAGCGATATTGAAGGGTTAGAATGGCTTCGTTTACATTATGCATACCCGTCGCAATTTCCATTAGATGCCCTTAAAGTGATGGCAGAACGCGAAAATATCTGTAAATATTTGGATATGCCCATTCAGCACATTTCAGACAATATGCTGAAAACCATGCGCCGAGGAATTACCCGTAGAAGAACCATTGAACTCATAGATACCATCCGCCAAACTGTTCCAGATATCGCTCTCAGAACTACAATGCTTGTGGGGCATCCTGGAGAAACTGAGGCAGATATTGTTGATTTATTAGAGGCACTGGAAGAAATTAAATTTCAACGTTTGGGGGTATTTACCTACTCACATGAAGACAATACTCATGCATTTACACTTGAAGACAATATCCCTCAAGAAGAAAAACAAGAACGTGCAAATAGGGTGATGGAGAAACAAATGGATATTAGTTGGTCCTATAATATGTCGCTTGTTGGTACGAAGCAAAAAGTGCTGTTTGACCGACTCGAAAATGATCATTTTGTGGGTAGAACTCAGTTCGATAGTCCAGAAGTCGACAATGAAGTTTGGGTGCCAGTTGAAGGTCATTATGTGAGAATGGGTGATTTTGCCACTGTTGAAATTACCAATGCTTCACACTACGATTTATCGGGCAAATTGGTTTAGTCATGGATACCGTTGTAACGAATTTTCCTGAAGGATTTTATTCAGAATCCTTTTTAGCGTTAAATTTCGGAAACGGAAATCCCGAATTATTTCCTCATCTCGGCGCAAATGCGGATGTAACAGACATTCAACAGAATATACAAAATTTCTTTGATATTTCAAAACGAGTGGTTTTGAGGGACATTTTCCTAAAGCAATATCGCTCAGTTGATTTGACTGCAAAACAACAAAAGAATATAGATTTACTGTTAAAATCTGAAACTTATACGGTTACTACCGGACAACAAATTCACGTTGGTTTAGGACCAATGTATGTTTGGAATAAAATTGTTTCGGTTTTCAATACAGTGAATGAATTGTCGAAACAATTCCCCCAAAATCATTACGTTCCAGTATTTTGGATGGCTACCGAAGATCACGATTTCGATGAAATTAAAAATGTTCATTTTCTGGGTAAAGATTTCACTTGGAATACAAATCAAACCGGAGCTGTAGGTTCTTTTGATTTAAAAACTGTACAAAATATTTTTAAGGAAGTCAAAGAGAATATTCAATTAGATGAGCAATCTCAAAATCGCCTCGCTCAAATTGAAAATGTATATAAAGATTCAACCGATTTAAGTCATGCAACCAGAGAATTGGTTCAACTAGTTTTTGGCAATACAGGGTTATTGGTATTAGATCCAAATGAAAAAGAACTTAAAGAATTATCGAAAACCATTTGGATCAACGATATTCTTCATCAAGGGAGAAATCAAAATTCGTCCATATCAACAATTGACATATTAAAATTGCAACAGAGCAAAATCTCGAAGCAAGGAATAGAATCGCAGGTATATATGCGTGACATCAATTGTTTTTATTTAGAGGATGGAATTCGTGAGAGAATAGAATCAACACCTCATGGATATAAAAGAGTGACGAGTGAAATTGAATTAAGCAAAGAGGAGATGAGAGAACTCATTTTAATGTCTCCCCAGAAAATAAGTCCGAATGTATTACTGAGGCCAGTTTATCAACAATGCATATTACCAAATGTTGTTTATATAGGTGGACCCGCTGAGGTGAAATATTGGATGCAAATGTCGCCATTATTCAATTTACATCAAGTACCCTGTCCTCGTTTGCAACTCCGGCTAAGCAGTGTTTTTTTACCAAAGTCATTATTGAAAAAAATATCAAAGTTAGATTTGCAAATTGATGATTTTTGGTTGCCATGGTCTGTAATTGAATCGAAAATTGAAACGAACAGTGCTGAAAAGTACACTTTAGATGATGAAATTGGGAATCTAGAACAAGATTTCGAGAGCATTTGGAAATCGCTTTATCAAATGCAGCAAAAAGAATTGAAGCAAATAAAAAATGCACATTTAGGAATTGTTAAAGAGTTAAAGAAAATATCTCGCGAATTCAAAGAGAATCCTGACTCCGTTTCCAAATTGTTGAAAGATATAAAAATTGCAGAAGGAATAAAAAGGAGTTTTTTCAATCATCAATCTCAGCAAGAACGAACATTGCATTGGATTGAAATTTTTGTATTGTATGGAGCGATTCCTATTGATATGATTGAAGAATTTAATGGAATCATCCAATTTCTTCAAATTCACGAGTAACTATAGACATACAATCAATGGTTTCCTTATTTTGTCGAAAAAATGAGGGATTCGACTCTAGGTTTGTTATATTTGCTTAAAATGTCAAAAACTTATTTTAGTAAAGATTTACCTGCATCGATTGTAGTCTTTTTAGTTGCATTGCCATTATGTATGGGTGTGGCTATGGCTTCTGGTGCGTCGGTTATTCAAGGAATCATGGCCGGTGTGATTGGAGGAATTGTGGTAGGAATGTTAAGTGGTTCTCATGTGAGTGTTTCTGGACCTGCAGCAGGTTTGATTACAATTGTGATTGCCGCATTCACAGATTTAAAAGAATTGTCGCCACAAAATTATTTGGGTGCATTTGCTTTGGTTGTATTTCTGTCGGGATTAATCCAAATGCTCATGGGCTTACTGAAGCTCGGTGTCATTGCGGATTTTATACCTGTGTCTGTTATTAAAGGAATGTTGGCAGCGATTGGTATCATTATGATATTAAAACAAATTCCACATTTGGTTGGTTATGACAAAGATGCAATGGGAGAGGAAGAATTTCTTCAAAGTGATGGACATAATACCTTTACTGAAATCTTTTTTTCCTTTGAACAATTGAGTTTCATTGCTTTGTGTATTGGACTTGTAGGTGTATTTATTCATATTTTTTGGGAAGCCAAATTTGTGAAAAATAATGCCATTTTAAAACATATACCGGCATCACTTCTCACAGTTATTTTAGGTATTGCGATCAATATGGTAGTCATGAGTATAAATCCTGCCATGGCCGTTAAAGCAGAACACATGGTGAAAGTTCCGGTTTTTTCAGTTTCTGGAAATATTGGGGAATCTTTTGCTGGATTGTTTCAATCCTTTTCGTTTCCTGATTTTAGCATGATTGGGAGTGGACTTGTTTGGAAGATTGCAATTGTAATAGCCGTTGTTGCAAGCATAGAGTCGCTGTTGAGCTTAGAAGCTGGAGATAAAATAGATCCAGAAAAACGCACATCTCCTGCGAATAGAGAATTATTTGCTCAAGGAATTGGAAATGTATTGGCTGGTTTGGTTGGTGCTTTGCCAATTACAGCGGTAATAGTCAGGACCTCTGCAAATGTGAACGCTGGTTCAAAAACAAAATTCAGCGCAATTTTTCATGGGCTTTGGTTGTTGTTATTTGTATTGTTTGCTCCAAAACTGATCAATCAAATTCCATTGTCGGCGTTGGCAGCCGTTTTGATTTTTGTGGGATATAAACTCGCAAAACCGAGTCTATTTTTGGAACAAAAGAAAAAAGGAAACAACGCTTTTTATCCATTTGTAATCACCATTGTATCTATTTTATTTTCCGATTTGCTTATCGGAATATCTATTGGTTTAATGGTGGGATTTTTCTACGTAATTAAATCTAATTTTCATAAATCTTTCAGTGTTGTCAGTGATTCAAACAATATTTTGATCCGTTTCCACCACCAAGCGAGCTTTTTGAATAAATCCATTCTAAAATCAAAACTTGCGGTGATCAAAGAAGGCGATTCTGTAATGTTAGATTTTTCCAATTGTTCATTCATGGATCCTGATATTGTAGATATAATCAACGACTTTTTAATTCATGCATCATGCAGCAATATTTCGGTTAGTTTGAATTATTCAGGGGAGTCTCAAGAAACGCAAATTAAAGCTCAACTTATTATACCACAAACAGATGGAAGATAAAGTAAAACTCATGTTGTCTAACAAAGCTTGGGCAAATGAAAAGTTAGAATTGGACAAAGATTATTTTACCAATTTGGCAAAAGATCAAAGGCCAGACTATTTGTGGATCGGTTGTAGCGATAGTCGTGTTCCTGCTAATGAAATCATTGGAGCGCAACCAGGAGAATTATTTGTACACAGGAACATTGCCAATCTTGTGGTTCACACGGATTTAAATCTACTCAGTGTATTAGAATATGCTGTAACCCATCTTGGAGTAAAACATATCATTGTTTGTGGTCATACCGGCTGCGGCGGAGTGAAAGCTTCAATGACTCAAACCAATTTTGATTTGTTAAATAAATGGTTACGAAACTTGAAAGATATCTATTTTCATCATCGAGATGAAGTTGATTCCATTCAAGATGAAACCGATAGGGTGAATAAATTGGTTGAAATCAATGTGATAGAGCAAATCAATAACTTGGTAAAAACAAGTGTTGTTCAAAAAGCTTGGAAGCACCGTCAAGGACCAAAACTACATGGATGGGTGTATGATATGGAAACTGGATTGTTGAACTCAGTAATAGAGTTGAACCATGAAAGCCCTATTGATGAAACTTATCGGTTTGTAGACCTATAAAACTGGTTTAAAGTTGAAAGGTTGGAGTTTGCAGTTGTAGCTCCGAAACCCCTCATAAACCTTCATAAACCTTCATAAATCCTTATAAACCCTTATAAAACTTTTACTTCGGTCTCTTTGCAGATTTCTTATCGATTCGCAAATTGATCAATTCAATGCCAAATGAAAAGGCCATCGCAAAATAAATGTAGCCTTTGTTGAAATGTTGGTGAAATCCTTCTGCAAGAAGCGACATTCCAATCATCACTAAAAATGAAAGAGCGAGTATTTTTATCGATGGATTGTTGTTTACAAAATCGGAAATAGGTTTACTTGCAATCAGCATGATGATCATTGAAATGACAACTGCAGCAATCATTACCCAAAGTTCTTTTGCCATGCCCACGGCAGTAATGACGCTGTCTAAGCTAAATACAACGTTAATCAAAATCATTTGTAGAATAATTCCGCTCCATCCTTTCGCTGCAGTTCTGTCTTGGATTTCTTCATGTACACCCTTCATTTTCTCATGAATTTCATGCACACTTTGGTACAATAAAAATAAACCTCCAACAATTAACAATAGATCTTTTCCGCTGATCCCAAGTCCATTAACATGAAATAAAGGTTTCTCTTGCTGTTGAATGAAATTCAAACCAAAAAGCAAAATAATTCTCACAACCATACCGAGCATCAATCCATAATTTCTCGCTTTCCCTTGCTGATCGGCAGGCATTTTGCCTGCAAGAATAGAAATGAAAATAATATTATCGATTCCAAGTACAACTTCAAGAATCGTTAGTGTTAATAGGCTAATTAATGCTTCGTTCATTGTGCTGCAAATATAGTATCAATAATATCATTGGGTGGCAACCATTTAGATGAAAATTGATTTTTAAACCACGTAATTTGTCGTTTTGCGTAATTTCTCGTGTGTTGTTTGATTTTATCAATAGCCTGAAGTTCGGAAAACTGTCCCTCAAAAGAATCAAATAATTCACTATAACCAACGGTTTGAAGTGCTTTCAAATCTTTGTATTGAAATAAATTTCGCGCTTCCTCAATTAGTCCCTCGTGAACCATCAAATCTACACGTTTGTTGATGCGCGAATATAGTCTATCTCTATGCATATCAATGCAGTAGTGTTCTATAGTGGCGTCATTTGGAATTGTGGATTTTTTTTTGTATATTTCTTTTAACGGTTTTCCTGTTTGCAAAACCAATTCCAAACTTCGTTTCACTCTTGAAGGATTATTGAGTTTTACCCATTGCTCAGCTTCTGGATCAACGGCCAGTAACTGGGAATTTAAATGTGCCAATCCATTTTTTTGGAAACTCTGCTCTATTGAATCTCTTAAATCTTGGTCAATTTCTGGAAATTCGTCTAAACCCTCCAAAAGTGCTTTGATATACATTCCTGTTCCACCAGAAATTACAGCAGAATTGTAATTTTTTAGTAAAAATTGTAAGGTTTCTTGTCCCTGTTTTTCAAAATCCCCCGCAGAAAAATGGTCTTGAATCGATACCTTTGAAACAAAATGATGCTTGACTAATTGCAATTCTTCAGCAGTGGGTTTGGCCACCGCAATATTGAGTTCATTGTAAATTTGTCGAGAATCAGCATTGATAATTTCAGTGCCTAGTTTGAGAGCAATGTCTATGGCTAATTTTGTTTTGCCAGAGGCAGTGGGACCACCAATTACGATGATTTTCCCTTGCATGAACTAAGATTGTTTTTCTTCACCAAAACCGTCGAAATCCATTTCGTCGGTGCTATCACCATAAGAATTGAAGCCCATTCCATTGTCATCGTCGTCTTCATCATCGTCGTCATCGTCAACCTCCAATTCACTCAACTCTGCATTCAACTCATTTTTGATTCCTTTCGATGCCAATATTTTAGCAGCTAATGCATCGAACTCATTGTCATCGAGTAATTTGAATTTACTATCTTCTCTTTGACGAGGGGCTTTTCCTTCAGTTTTTGCTAGATAAGGATAGGTGATTTTATCGTTGGTATCGGCAATGGAAATCAACTCACAGAAGAGTGTCCAATTGGCTAAGTAATCGGTTACGTAAATAAAACGTTGGTGTGGGTCGTTTACATATTCACGGAGCTTTGCATTTTTCATGATTACCGCTGGCATTGCATCGTCGGAATCTGCAGTATCAGACATGTCCTCCAAAGTAATTTCAAAAAGTCTTTTCCATTTAGTATCGCTCACAAAAAAACTTGCTAGTTCTTTTTTGTCGAAACCAATAGCATCTTGAATAGCATTGTGAAAGTCGAAGAAAGTGGTAGACGGTTTTACATCAATCCATCTAATTACATCGTCTTGGTGTTCAAACCAAATTTTAAAGCGATAAACCATTGTTGCAAAATTACTAATCTCTTTGAATTAAATTATCAGAATATTCGCTTATTTTCGTAACTTTATATGAAAAAGTGGATTGTGGC
>CAZYBT010000101.1:8725-9023 GCA_964645755.1 uncultured Rhizobium sp. | reverse complement strand
CCGATTACTCGACCTAACGGTTTAGCAAACCGTCCCCTTCACCAACTTGGGTAACTTTCCTCTCGACATATTGGTTTTTTTATGATTTAAAAATTTTGTTGTCCCGCAAGGATTCGAACCTCAATTCTCTGGACCAAAACCAGATGTGCTGCCGTTACACCACAGGACAGTATACTTTCCAATATGTCAAAGACCAATTTGTGCCTGCAGATGGACTCGAACCACCGAACCCGTAAGGGAGCTGATTTACAGTCAGCCGCAATTGCCACTATGCGATACAGGCATTATTCTATTTTCT
>CAZYBT010000101.1:0-8715 GCA_964645755.1 uncultured Rhizobium sp. | reverse complement strand
TAGGTCGATTGAGGTATGTTGTGAAGCATATCCTAGATAAATGATAGATGATACGGCCAAATCCGTATTTACAGAACCCGGCTTATAGGGCTGCCTTTTAATTTAAAGTTAATTGTTAAGAGTTTATAGGCATGTCGTCGATGACGATGTCTAAATAACGTTGACACAAACAGTCAATTTAAGAAATCAGATAAAACCAACAATTGCGAAAATTCTTACCTCTTAGAAATATAAAAAAAAGAAAAGCCCCGTTTCCGGGGCTTTTGTGCTTTTGAGCGAGAAACGAGACTCGAACTCGCGACCCTCACCTTGGCAAGGTGATGCTCTACCAACTGAGCTATTCTCGCATTTGTTTAGGAAATATTTCCTTGATGGTGGTGCAAAGGTAAGGTAAAAACATTGATAATGTCAAGTGAATTCAAATAAAAAAATCAATTAATTCGATATTTTTTTTGTAAAAAACACTAACTATTTGATAATGAAAATGGTTATGGCGAATTAAAAATATTACAAAACCATATTCAAAACATAAAAAAAGGCCTCAATTTGAGGCCTTTTCTTTATCTTTTCGAATGGATTAATATTGTCCGCTCTTTCTCTTAGTTCTTTTGTCGATTCCACTAGAAGGGAGGTTGTTATATTTTTTAGAGCTGTTTCCAACAGGAGAACCAATTCTAATCATAGCACAACGGAAACCTAAGTTAGATTGTGCAAAATCTTGGTCTAGGAATCTTCTAGTTCCAGGAGTTGCATAATATACACGGTCGCTCCAGCTACCACCTTTAATTACCCTTGCTTTATCGTTGATTAATGTAGTAACACCGTAATCATAAGTGAATTCTGGGTCTTTAACCTTATCATTTTCTACATCTCTAAAACCAATGTTATCAGCTTTTGAATAGTTTCTTCTACCGCCTTCTTTGATTTTGGTTTCTGCAACATCTTCATAAATCAAACGACCAAGTTCGTCTTTCTCAGCAACGCCGTTTGGACCATTTTCATCGAGTTTGATATTTTCAAATTTGTTACCACGGAAAGGCATGAATGCATCCATATCTTCTAATGACAATGGACGATAAACATCCATCACCCACTCGCTCACGTTTCCATTCATGTTATATAAACCATAAGCATTTGGCCAATAAGAATATACCGGAGTAGTAATCATACCAGCGTCATTTAATTCGCCACCAGCAAGACCGGCATTGTCACCTTTTGCTCTCATCACATTCAAACGAATTTTACCACGGTCTTTTTCGTTTCCGTCTTTGATACGTATGGTGTAATCATTCCAAGAGTAGATCTTCTTTTGGTCAACGTTGCTGAATTGGGTTTCACCTATATTCGCTTGAGCAGCGTATTCCCACTCAGCTTCTGTTGGTAGTCTGTAATCAGGAAGAAGAATACCATCTTCCATGTTCACTTTGTATCTTTTTTGATCTTTAGATTTTGCTTTAGCATAGTTCTTTAAAGGCTTAGAACCTAACATATTTTGACCTTTAATAGGTTTAGCTACTGTACCATCTTCAGTGGTTCCGCTAAAAATACCTGCATCTTGTCCAGCCAAATAAGCTCTTGTATTGAACTGATTGTTCGGCGCTTCTTTTACCTGTGCATTTGAAACGTCAAATTTAATGATACCTTTTCTGTCGAGAATTCTTTCATTCACACGATCAGTTCTCCATTTTGCAAACTCAGTAGCTTGGTGCCAGTTGATTCCTACAACAGGATAGTCTTTGTAAGATGGATGTCTGAAGTAATATTCAACAAAAGGCTCGTTGTATGCCAATTTGCTTCTCCAGCAATTTGTATCCGGTAATGCTTTGTCAAAAACTCTCTCTTCTTCGTTTAACGTTTTACCAGCGAAGTTTAACTTGTTTTGACGTCCTCCTGCTTCAGAATTGTAAACGCGCATCAACCAATACAAATACTCTCTGTATTGCAAGTTGCTTACTTCTGTTTCATCCATGTAAAATGAATTCACAGTTACGGTTCTTTCACCATTGTTTTGGTCATATTGAAGATCAGCTTCGGTATTACCCATTGTAAAAGCTCCACCTTCAACTAAAACCAAACCTGGTCCTGTTTCTTGCCCTTTGTACTTTGGATTAGCAAAACCACCCCATTTAGCACTATTGTACTCTTGTCCGGTAGTTTTACTTGAGTTTTTAGGTCCGCATGCAGCAAATCCTACAGCAACAATCGTTGCCAATAACCAAGTGTTTTTCATTTGTGTAACAGTTGTCATTGTTGTTTTATAATAACGACAGAAATCGTGTATTATTTGCAAACATAATGAATATTTTAAATAAACCAAAAAAAAAGTCCGAATAATCGGACTTTAATCTATTCATTTTTTTAAGGTGTTTAGAACTCTGGACATTTAATAGGTTTAAATGGTTTACCTCCTGGAGGTACGCACCAGTCAATTGTGGCGCTTACTTCATGACTCGCAGGGATAGCAGAGCGGCCATCGCTTACTGTGAAATCATAACTGTAACCAAATTTGAATCTATCTTTTCTAAATCCAACCAACATAATAATTGCATCTGAGTTTTTGAAATTGCCAAAAGTTTGACGGAACCACAAACCAGTAACCAAAGGACCTTTGTTTGCGTAGAATCCTAAGTTCAACTGAGTGAAATTTCTCTGCATCATGAATAATGCATTCGGCGAAAATGTATTTTCTTCGTATCTGCTTTTAGATAATTTGATGACTCCACCTGCATGTACTGTGTATCTTCTTGGCAATACTTCATCAGGATTGTTGTAAAAACTCCAGTTAGGTTCGTTGATGTTATGTGCAGCAAATCCCATATAAAATTTACTATTATACATAATCCAACCTGCGTTGAAGTTAGGATAATTGATGCTTTGCTGAGGTGTTTGTTCTCCAGTTGGGTTTTTAAATCCTTGTGTAGGTAATATTTGGTCACCAAATTTCAAGCGTGAGAAGTCCAAACTTTTGAATGTGTAAGAACCTTGTAATCCAAAACGCATAAATACACGTCCGCCTCCTCTACCCAAAGGTAATAAGTAACTGTATACACCCGAAGCTGTAGTTGAAGTTAACAGACCCGAACCTGCAACATCATTGAAGACCATTGCACCAACGCCTCCACCTACTGCTGGGATATGCTGATCCCATGAAACACAATAAGAACGAAATGTTCCTGGCAAGTTCGGCCATTGGTTACGATAATTAATTGCAAGTCTTCCTGCAGCTCCAGACTGACAAACAGCAGAGCCTGCTAATGCAGGGTTGGTATAGACTGGAGCGGCATAAAACTGGGTAAGCTCAGGATCTTGAGCAAACAAGTTAGTGGTCCCTCCAAATATAAAACCGAATAAAATAGTGCGTAATGCTCTTTTCATTTTCATGTAGTTTGAAACAAAAGTAAAGTATAAATTGAATGAAACAAAAAAAAAATCAAAAATTACAAGATTTTGTTTTGAGACATCTGCTTTAAAAACAAGAAAAATTGTCATTTATTGTTCACAAATGAAGTTTTTTTGAAATTTAACCACGATTTTTACGTTTTATTATCGATTATGTTTAGGAAAAGAGTGCATTTTAACCCAGTTACGATGTATAAAGCTTTATTAGTCATTGTTTTGAGCTGCTTAACAGCATTGAATTTGGTACACGCTCAAACCGGTATATTAGAGAGTGGCAAATGGATTCAACTCGAATTCAAACAAACCGGAGTCTATAAAATTACATACAACGACCTTAAAAGTTATGGATTTGAAGTTGGAGACTTCAATCCAAAAAAATTACATTTCTATGCAGTTCAAGGTCCTCAAACTTCTTTGGTAAATGGTGAAATTCAAAATAGTGCCATTGAAATTCCAATCTTTGTAGCGGGAGAGGACGACGGTAAATTTGATCAATCTGACTACATACTCATTTACAAGCAAACTGTGAAAGATTATCAAGTGGTGAATTCTCAAATACAGCATTTCAATAATTTTTACAGTTCTAAGTCGTACGGTGTTTTTGGCTACAATGCAATTGATGGCAAGAGATTGACAACAAAGAATCAAGAATTTCCGTTTGTAGGCGAGTTAATCGATGTTACCCAAAAAGTGATTTTTCACGATTCAGATATCATCAATCCTACAACCATGGGAAACTATTGGGTAGGTGAAAAACTAGGGAATGAAACGTTGGAAAGAACTTTCATTGAGAGAATTTCCGAAAAAGCAGACAGTGTTACGATGCGATTATCGCTCGGAATCTCTATGTACGACGATACAGGAAGCATATTTGTTGACGTTAATGGAAGCAGAAGAATGTTGTATTTGCGTCAGAACAACCCAGATAATGAGGCCGTTTACGATCTTTCAATTGACATTTCTGTACCAAAAATCGCAAGCAATGAAATTCGCTTGACTTTGAAATTAAATCGAAACAATTCAAAATCTGGTGCGTATCTCAATTTTTACAGAATTGTTTATCAAGAACCTATTGAAATTATTCAAAACCAATCTGTCATTGTCAATCAAGCACTTTGGAGTCATGATACCAATAAAATAGTGTCTGTTGGAGCCATCAATTCTAATTTTCGATTTTGGGATGTCAGTGACGCTTATGTCCCTCAAAATTTAAAAACATTTGAAGTGAACTCGAAAACCTTTATAGGTTTAGCCGATACAATGATGGTAAAAAAGGTTCAGAGTTTCAATGTTTCAGAATTAACGAGTCCGTTGTTTGTGAGAAATATAACCAACCAAAATTTGTTAAGTGAGCAGGCTGATATGGTCATTATTTCACACCCTGATTTTGTTGATGCGGCGAAAGAACTTGCGGCATTCCGACAAGATACATCCCGAACAAATGCTAATTATATAAGAGTGAAGGTGGTAGAGCCTCAACAAGTCTACAATGAATTTTCAGGAGGACAACAAGATTTAATGGCGTTTAGATGGTATTTGAGGGCGTTACAAGCTAAATTCCCATCTAAGCCCTTGAAATATGTGTTAATCATGGGCGCTGCATCATTTGATATGCAAAATAGGATTGCCAACAACACTAATTTTGTGCCTATTTATCATTCTTCAGGATATTTCAAAACGCAAGTTTTTTGCTTAGACGATGTAATTGGGTATTTCGAAAAAGGGAAGGGCGACCCGGAAACAACCAATTCCAATAAAATGGCTCTGTCTATTGGCAGAATTCCCTGTCGCACAATTGCAGAAGCTAAAGCTGTTGTAAACAAAATCAAGGCCTATGAAAATCCAAAATCGCTAGGTTCATGGAGAAATAAAATCACATTTGTAACCGATGACGTAGATAAAGACCATTCTTGGGAGACCATTTTTACAAATCAATCAGAAAATTATGCTCGAAGCATTTTAAATGCGTATCCTAATCTTCGAATCAACAAGGTATATGCCGATGCTTACAGCCAAGTTACAAATGGGAATAATCAAAAATATCCTGGGGTTAGTTCATCTATTAATTCTGCAATGTCGGATGGAACACTTATGATGAATTACCAAGGTCATGGCGGTGAAAAAGGATGGGCTCAAGAGCAATTTCTCGATATTCCTATGATCAATTCTTGGAAGAATATACAGAATATGCCAATTTTGTTCACTGCAACTTGCGAATTTTCTCGTTTCGATGACCCAAATTTTCAGAGTGCCGGTGAACTCACATTGTTAAATCCCAATGGAGGTGCAATTGCCTTAATGACAACCACTCGATTGGTTTTTGTTTCAGGAAATTCAGACATCAACAATGCTTTTTGGACCAAATTTGGATTTCCAAAACCCGATGAGGAAATGCCAACTTTGGGAGAAATGTATACCAAGTTGAAAAATCGACCGAAAACTCAGTATGAAAGTGAAGATACAAAATTTGCTTTATTAGGAGATCCATCAATGCGCCTTGCTTTTCCTCGGCATTTGATTCAAATTGATTCGATCAATGGCGAATCGGTCAATACATTCAATGACACGGTTGGTGCATTTTCTGTGATTCATTTGAAGGGACATGTGAACGAGAGGTTAAAAGGGAAGATGTCAAATTTCAATGGCACCTTAGAAGCTGAAATTTACGATAAGCCATCCACCAAATTTACGCTTAACAACGACAAAGCAGGCGGCGAAATGTCGTTTTTAGCCGAAAATGGCATCATATATAAAGGTAGTGTCAGTGTGAAAAATGGAGAATTTTCGTTGTATTTTACTGTTCCAAAAGACATCGCCTATAATTTTGGTGAGGGTAGGGCCGTTTTTTATGCGCAAAACGGAGAAACAGATGCAAGTGGTTCTTGGAAATTCATGATAGGAGGTAGCAAAAAAATTATTGAAATTGATTCGGTTGGACCGCATGTTGCTGCATTCATGAATGATACAACATTTAAAAATGGTGGCAAGGTATACAAAAACACCAAATTTGTGGGAAGGGTATTTGACAAAAGTGGTATCAATGCAACAGGATCCGGCATTGGTAGGGATTTAGAAATTATCATTGACCCTGAAACTGAAAAAGAACAGTCGTTTGTTGTCAATCAATTTTTTAAATACGATAACAATTCATATCAAAGGGGTACAATTGAATTTGAGCTTAGTGATTTAAGTCCGGGGAAACACATGATTAGATGTAATGCTTGGGATATATACAATAATTCGGGCAATGGGTACGTTGAATTTGAAGTTGTACCAGGCCGAACATTTGAAATCATGGAGCATGGAGTGAAGCCCAATCCATCAGATGGTCAAAACATTTCATTTTGGATCAATCAAAATTTGGCGGGCGAGGATTTACAAATTCAATGGAAAATTTATAATTCGATGGGATCTGAAATTGCGTCGGGTTCGAATACAGAATATGCAGCAACTTCTGTTTTCAATGCTTTGGTATGGGATGGTTCTTCGAATAGTGGGAATCAAACAAATAGTCAAATTTATTTCTATAAAATCCAAGTTACAACCACTGATGGTTTATCAAAAATTGTGAGCGGAAAATTTATCAAGTTGCGATAAATGCAAAAAAAAAATAAAAAAATGATATACACTTTGAAAAAAAATTATAATTCTCTGATTTCAAGTCCTATTTTTGCCTTCAATCATATGAAAAGGCATATTTTATTTTCTATCATCACTTCAATAAGTTTATATTCTGAAGCTCAAATATCTTCGAAGCAACTTGCTGGTCAGTTGAACACGGTAACCACAATGGTTCCATTTTTAACAATAACGCCAGATAGTCGCTCAGCGGGTATGGGTGATGTAGGAGTGGCCTTATTTAATCCAGATGCAAACAGTGGTTCTTGGAATAATGCTAATTTATTGCATGCTGAGAAATCTTCAGGGTTTGCTTTATCATACGCTCCATGGTTACGTCAATTGGTAGATGATGTTGGATTTTCTTACCTATCTGGATATTCAAAAGTGGGCAAAAGGGGAGTTATCAGCGGTTCATTCCGATACTTTTCATTAGGAAACATACAATTTACGGATTATGATGGACAGCCTCAGGGTAGTTTTAATCCGAATGAATTTGCAATTGATGGTGGATATGCATTAGGATTTTCAAAACAACTTTCAATGGGAGTGAACCTAAGATACATTTACTCGAACATTGTGGGTAGCGGAATCAGAAATGGTATCGATTATAATCCTGCCACTTCAATTGCTGGTGATATTAGTTTGTTATACAAAACAGATTTCAAAATTGGTGGAAAGAAACGCAAATTCAATTTAGGATTAAATATCCAAAATATAGGATCGAAAATGACCTATTCGTCAAAGGAAAAACTTGATTTTATTCCAACAAATTTAAAGTTAGGTATTGGGTATAACACTGAGTTAGATCAGTACAATAAGTTTAATGTATATGTAGATTTTAACAAATTATTGGTACCAACAAGACCCTATTATTTGCAAAAATGGGATAACTCAGGCGACAGTATCATTGGTGGAATTCGCCAATATATTGGAACTGATCCAAATGTAGGTACCATACAAGGAATGTTTCAATCATTTAATGATGCACCTGGTGGGTTTGAAGAAGAATTAAAAGAATGGATTACAAACGTTGGTGTTGAATACATTTACGACAATGCTTTTTCTTTGAGAGGCGGCTTGTTTTATGAATCTGCAACTAAAGGTGGTAGACAGTACATCACCACAGGCATTGGATTAAAGTTTCAATCATTAACAGTTGATGCTGCATATTTGATTCCATTGGCAAATAGGCATCCATTGCAAAATCAAATGAGATTTACATTGTTATTTGATTTGAATTCATTGCAAGATGCACCACCAACAAGCAATTAATATCCAAAAAGAAAGAATATTTGAAAATAGCTCCGTGAATGGAGCTATTTTTTTTATTGTTTTATTAAATTTGCAACAATGTCAGACTCAAGAGAATTATTAAATCAAAAGAGAGCGGAATCTTTACTTGGTGGTGGACAAGCCAGAATTGATTCACAACACAAAAAAGGTAAGCTTACAGCAAGAGAGAGAATCGCTTTATTGTTGGATGAGAATACTTTTTGTGAAATTGGTGCATTTGTAACGCACAGAAGTTCTGATTTTGGCATGGACAAACAAAGGCTACTCGGTGATGGAGTAGTTACGGGATACGGTAAAGTTAATGGTAGGTTAACATATGTATTTAGTCAGGATTTTACTGTTTTTGGTGGTTCATTGTCAGAAACACATGCTGAAAAAATATGCAAAGTCATAGATTTAGCC
>CAZYBT010000100.1:0-9025 GCA_964645755.1 uncultured Rhizobium sp. | reverse complement strand
TGGAAGAAGCTAGAAAACGTATTCATATTTTGGAGGGACTTATCATTGCCCTCGACAATTTGGATGCTGTGATATCCTTGATTCGTAAAAGTCGTACTCCAGACGAGGCTCGTGAAGGTTTAATGTCGAATTTTGGTTTGAGTGAAATTCAATCCAAAGCAATTCTGGACATGCGTTTACAGCGTTTAACTGGATTGGAAATAGATAAAATCCGTGAAGAGTACAACGCAGTTATGAAGGAAATTGAATACTTAGAAAGTATTTTGGCCGACGAGGCCCTCAGAATGCAAATCATCAAAGATGAAACCAATGAGGTAGTTCAAAAATTTGGGGATAAGCGTAAGACGAGAATTGAATTCAATGCAGAAGAAATCAATATCGAAGATTTAATTCCGAATGAAGAAGTAGTGATTACCATTTCACACAAAGGTTATATCAAAAGAACCCAGTTGTCTGAATACAAAGAGCAAAATAGAGGAGGAAAAGGACTTAGGGGAGTTGCACACAGAGACGAAGATTTTGTTGAACATTTATTTATTGCGAGCACTCACAATTATTTGTTGTTGTTTACGGAGCAGGGAAGATGCTTCTGGTTGAAGGTGTATGAAATTCCTGAGGGAGCCAAAGCTACCAAAGGTAGACCAATCCAAAACCTCATCAGTATCCCTCAAGATGATAAAATCAAGGCTTATTTAAATGTAAATAACCTCAAAGATCCTGAGTACCTAAATAACAATTCGATCATCATGGTTACCAAAAAAGGAACCGTGAAGAAAACAACTCTTGAAGCTTATAGTAGACCAAGAACCAACGGAATTAATGCAATTACCGTGAGAGAAGGCGATGAGTTGCTTCAAGCAAATCTGACCGACGGAGAGAGCGAAGTTATTATTGCCAAGAAGAAAGGTAAAGCCATCCGATTCCCTGAAGCGAAAGTACGTCCGATGGGTAGAACTGCCTCAGGTGTTAGAGGTGTAACGTTAGAAGATGATGAAGATGAAGTAATTGGTATGGTTTGTGTGAATCCAAATAAAGAAAGTGCAACCATTTTGGTCGTGAGTGAAAAAGGATATGGCAAGCGTACTGACTTAGACGATTATAGAGTTACTGGCCGCGGTGGAAAAGGAGTCAAAACTCTTTCCATAACCGAGAAAACAGGAAACTTAGTCGGACTGATGAGCGTAACCGATGAAGATGGTTTGATGATCATTTGCAAAAGTGGTATGACAATTCGAATGGCGGTAGATAAGCTTCGTGTGATGGGAAGAGCAACTCAGGGTGTAAGACTGATCAACATCAAAGACAAAGATGCTATTGCAAGTATTGCTAAAACTCCTAGAGAGGATGATGAGGAAGATACAGAACTTTCTGAAGATGGCACGCAAATTGTAGAGAATACAGAAAGTACCACAGAAAATATTGATAATTCAGAGACTAATGAATAAAATTGACATCAAAGCTTTGTTTCTAGGGATACCGTTTATCCTAGCGAGTGCCTGTTCAGCACAAAACAAAGCGATTAACACAGCGGAATTTAGTTTAAGCAGTAATGCTGTTGAAGAATTACTCACTGCAAAGGAAGAAATTGACAATGCAGCAGTACATGAGAAGACAAAAAATGCTGCACGAATGTATTTTGTAAAAGGGAAGGTGTATTGCCGAATTTATGAAAAAAGAGGAAATGAATTGATAAAACCCATTTCAACTGGTTCAGGGCTAATCGCTGGACAGTCGTTCCTTGAATATTATAACCATCCAGATCCAAAGAAAAGTGAGTTCAAAGAAGAAGCAGATCAAGAATTACGCAATGTTTTCGTTGCCACTTTTTATGAATCTCAAACTTACGCTGAAGATTTCAGAAAGGTAGCAGATGCTAAGAAGAAGGCATTCATGGCAGATACATTGGGTAATTATTATCAATTGATGCTCGATTTGTTTGATCGCTTGGATACCGCAACTTTAAATGATTTTAAGGGACAAGGGGTTGAAAGAAAATATTTTGTTGAGAGCTTGGCATTTTTTGCTGTAAGTAATTCAGATGTTGAAAGACGCAAATTGATTTTAAATCAATTGGTTACAAAAGAAAAACCTACAGCTGCAGTCGTTGAGGCTTTGTCGAAATTGTATCTTGAATCGAAAGATACCTTGAAAGCTAAAGAAGTGATCAAAGCTGCGTTGGTAAAATCCAACAACAACAATGATATTTTTACTGTTTTGGTGAATTTCTATATTTCTTTAGAAAAAGAAAATGAATTATTCGCAGATGTTGATAATCAAATCAAACAGAATCCAACTTCTAAAAATTATTGGATTCGTGGATATTTGAATGAACAAAAGCGTGATTATCCAGCGGCAATTGCTGATTACAGAGAATCCAAAAAACTAGATGAATTCAATTATGATGCTTGTTGGAATTTGGGAGTTGCTTTGTACAAGTTTGAATACAAAAATTTGAATGAACTTAAGTCAAAAACTGCCAATATTGATGAGAAAAAGAAAATAGATACTCGTTTGGCTCAAACATTATCGGATGCAAAAACAAATTTGCAATTTGCATCTGAAAATACAAATTATAAGTTGAATGAATTGAAGGACATTGCCAAAGCTCTCAGAAATGTTTGCTTGGAAATGAATGATAAAAATTGTGCCGCAGAACAAAGAGATAAAATCAGAAATTACGATGGTGTTTCAATTGGAATCGGATCAACTTTTAAATATCGCGTAACTGGCACAGGATCGAGTTTTGATATTTCTTATATCAATAAAATGAATACAGTTTCATCGTTGACAGACGTTAAAGGTGCATGGGAAAAGGATTTTGATTATATTGATAAATCGGACATGTTGCAAATAAGCGCCAGAAACAATGGTAAAACTGGAACAGTTAAGGTTGAATTGTTCGTAAATGGAGTTTTGGTAAAAGAAATGCAAAGTGAAGGATCAGGAGCTCAAGCTTCGGTAATTTTCTAAGAATTAGATCGAAAACCAAATGTTATTTTAAAAACCTGGCGAACGCCAGGTTTTTTTTTGAATTAAAATATTTGAATCTCGAGGATTTGTTTTGAAGATTTGGATTCTTGAAACGGTGAGGATTTGTTTTGATGATAAGGATTCTTGAATCACGAGGATTTGTTTTATGATTTGGATTCTTGAAACGGTGAGGATTTGTATTGATGATAAGGTTTCTTGAAATGGCGATATTTTGAGGGTTTTTGAACTTGGTAATTATGTGTTTTATAATTTACATTATGTTAAATAGTTTTTTTCACCAAATGTCACATGCAATAATCTTTTAACGCTTTAATCTTTCTAAAATCTCTCTAACCCTCCTAATCTTTTAACCCAATAATCACTTTCTAAATCTCCCTAATCCTTCTAATCCTTTAATCCACTAATCATTTTTAAAATCCTTTTAAACTCCCTAATCATTCTAATCATTCTAATCCTTCTAATCCTTTAATCATTTTCTTAATCCTCCTAATCTTTCTAATCCTTTAATCAATAATCTTTTAAAATTACTCTAAACAAAAAAAGAGCCCATAGGCTCTTTTTTCAATCTTGACATTGATTCAAATCACTCAATCACAATATTGCCCAGATGAATATTTAATCCTTCCTGCCTTAACTGAACCTTGTAAACCCCAGCAGAAACTTGATTCAATTCAAATTTGTGATTTTTTCCATTTTCAACTTTTTCTGACTTACAAATTTGTCCCTGACTGTTTATAATATCAACGTAACCATTCGATTTGCTGTTAAAATAGAAAAACTCTTTTGCCGGATTGGGATAAATTTTACCAAATTTTTCAGTCTCAATCATTCTAGAGTTTACACTTAGTAGATTGATTGTATTTGACGTATCCGATGTGCAGCCTAAATTTGTGTAACTTGCATGGTATTTCCCCAATAATTTAGCGTGATAAAAATCCCCAGTACCCACAATTAATCCGTTTTTATACCATTTTACCGATCCTCCAATTGGTTTATTAATCACATATAGCGTGTCGTTACTACAACGAATACGTATCTTCTTAACTTTTAACAATACAGATACCTTGTTGCTACTAACCGATTGTGGTACAGCACATTTCTCAGTTGTTGTTACCACTACTTTAAACGAGGTGCTATCTTGATTTAGATTGTATGCCTTGTAAAATGAAAGCGTGTCTTTGGCAGTTAGAATCAAATCGTTTTTATACCATTTATATTTTAATGATATTCCGTTCATTTTACTATTTGCAACAATTCCAATCAAACCTACTGAATCACCGAAACAAGGATTGTTTGGACTAAAGGAAACTGCTACACCAAGACCAATTGTGTCTGATACACTGATTGATTTAGAAACAGTATGACTTCCTGAAGAATTGTAAGTGGTTAATTGCACTTGATAGAGTCCTTTCGCATTGAATTTAACCTTTGGGTTTTGAGTTGTTGAATCACCATTGGTTATTTGATAGAATCCTTTAGGTGTAATGTTCCAAGACCATTTAGTAGGGAAATTTAGCGTTGAATCTACAAAATTCACAATTTGATTGACGCATGGTTTGTTATCAGCAAAGCCAAATTTTGTGATTGGATCTGAAATCGACCATGCATTTGACGTAAAAATTCCTCTACCGTGTGTCACTGCCATGATCAATCTATCCGAATTTCTATATTTCAATTGTAATGTTTTAACAGGACCCATTCCCTCATTGTATTTTGTCCAAGTTGGTGTTGAAACATATAAATTATTGGTTCCATAAATTCCCAATTCTGTGGCAATCAAAGCTTCTCCATATCTATTAGGATTGAATAAAAAACTCCAAACAGGCATGTCTGTAAGCCCAATATCCTTAAGTCCCCAATTTGTTCCACCATTGGTTGAAACATACACATTGTTTACGCCATAATTGGAGATTGTTAAAGCCAAAGTGTCTTTATTTAAAATACTGATGGATGAAATATTGCCAGCATTCACTGTGCCCAATTGAGTAAAAGTTGGAGTTGTAGCCCACGCGTCGGAAGTTTTATAGATATAACCGGCATCTGTACCTACAAATAATTCAGTTTTTCCAGTTGTTGGATTTTTATAAACTGACAATGCACTTACACTACCTAAATTGCTCCCAGTTTTTACAGTGATAGATGTTGGTGTACCAGGTGTTGTGGTTAATTTTGTTCGATAAATTGTTACCGAGCCTTTCCCTGAAAATAAACCTTGTCCATTTTCATCCCAAACAGCTGGGTTGATAAACTTTCCAGTATTACCATCTGCGATTAGTGGATCATTGCTTGCCCATCCATCTGTGGTATAATAATAGTTATTATAAACGTATGACGATATTTGTTTGTTGTTGTTAGACGAACTGATAAAGCAAAATGCCCCATCCCCACCTGAAATCATGTTGTAGTCCGAAATTGCAGAGTTTGTTAATAAATGAGTTCCATTATCTTGAGCCCCTGCAATAAATAAGTTTTTATTGGCAGTTTGCGATAAATCACCTGCATAAAATTGCGTTGCAAAATAACCATTGTTTCGCTCAACTGTAATGTCTGAAGTACCTGGATTGTTTGTTATGTTGTCACAATAAAACACTCCCCCATCACAACCAAATAAAACAGTTCCCATCGTATTCGGCTTGAATACAATGGCATGTTGATCCGCATGTACATAAGAACAATTCAAATTATTCAAACCTGGATTGTTAGACCATTTACTAATTTGTACCCAACTACTTCCAGCGTTGGCAGAATAGAACAAATCAATTCCACCAACAATTAGTTTATTTGAATCCAAAGGCGATACTGCCATAATTAAATCGTACCAAGCTTGTCCCCTCGTAAAATCTGTTCCAGGAATCCCTAAATCTGCATCTTTCGGTTTTTTCATGCTTGTCCAAGTAGACGCACCATTTCTAGTTTTGATCAAGGTATCCGCTTTTCCACCAGATTCAAATAAGGCATACACCGTGTTCGCGTCATTTGGAGCACAAGCAATTTCAACACGACTTAAGTTATCGGTATGTTTATAGCCTAAATACCAATTGTTTCCATCTGTAGAGTAAAAAATACGCCCTCCACCTCCATCAGCAGTGGGACTTCCATAAGGATTTTTACGTGTTCCAACCCAAATGGTATTGTTTTCTGAAATTTCTATATCCGCAATTGAATATTGCGGGCTTGAAACGATTGCATTTGACCAAGAAGTTCCACCATTATTACTTTTCTTCAGACCATAAGAAGAAGTTCCATTCCATTGTCCGGCAAAATAATTCGCGTCTACTGCTGCCCAAACTTCTGAGGTGCCATTGTTGTTTCTTACAACAATATCATTTACATATAAATATGTGGATGTGCTCGATAATAATGAAAAAGTACTTCCGCCATCAGTACTTTTGTATATACCTTGACCTCGAGATGTACTTGGTGTTGTTCCAAAACCTTCACCAGTTCCAACATACATGATTTGTGTGTTGTTAGGATCAAACGCTATACATGTAACGGTAATATTAGACCATACACTGCTTACTGATACCCAAGTACTTGTTGAACTTGTGATATCATTGTTGTACCACAATCCACCTGTTACTGCACCCGCCCATACTTTTCTACCTTTTGAATCATTTGGGTCCCAAACCAATGCCCTTGTTCTTCCACCAACATTGTTTGGACCTCGTTGCTGCCAAGCTGAGGTTGTAGTTCCGGGTTGAATCATCATCTGTTTTTCGACCTCTTCCTTCATGATGTTTTGAATTTCAATGTTCAAAACCTCTGGAGTTGGTCTTTTTAAAGATGGATTCATTGTTGCAATGTATTCTTGTTCCCAGTATTTTTCTGGCGTTGCAAACCTTACATCACCGGTTTTAGCATATTTTTTTCTGTTTTTCTGAAATTCGCGTTTTAACTTAGCAATATTTTTCGCATGTTTGCGATTTGATATTGTGCTAACATGCTGTATTTCTTGAGAATAAATAGAGCTATTTAAACCAATGCTTGATATAATTAATAATGATTTAATGAATGTTTTCATATGTTTAAGAATTATTCTACCCAAGATTTATAATAATTAGGATCCTCAACGCCCATCGCTTCTTCGGTAATCATTAAAGGATAAAAAGGATCGATCATCACCGCGAGTTCCAAAGTTTCTTTTTTACCAATGCTTTTTTCTACTGTTCCTGGATGTGGACCGTGTGGAATTCCTTTTGGATGTAGAGTGATCATACCTTTTTCGACATGTTTACGGCTCATAAAATCACCATCAACATAGTACAGAATTTCATCACTATCTACATTGCTATGATTGTAAGGCGCAGGAATTGATTGTGGATGGTAATCATATAGCCTTGGAACAAAACTACAAATCACGAAGTTGCGTCCCTCAAAAGTTTGATGAATTGGAGGTGGCATGTGTAATCTTCCGGTAATTGGCTCAAAATTATGGATGCTAAAGCCATACGGATAACTATACCCATCCCAACCAATTGCATCAAAAGGATGAGAGGCGTAAGTGTAAGGATAAATCATATTTTGCTTTTTAATCATGACTTTAAACTCACCTATTTCATCATGAGTCTGAAGATTTTCTGGTAATTTAATGTCCCTCTCGCAATAAGGCGAGTGTTCAAGTAATTGTCCAAAAGAGTTTTGGTATCTTTTCGGGGGATAGATTGGCGTTGGAGATTCAGTAATCATCAATCTGTTCTGCGAACCATCGAATTCAAACTGATAAATTGTACCCCTAGGTATAACCAAGTAATCGCCATATTCGAATGGAATTTCACCATAAATCGTTTTCAACTTCCCTGTACCCTCGTGAATGAAAACCACCTCGTCATTGTCGCTATTCTTAAAAAAGTAGTCTGCATTACCTTTGGTTGGCGCCGCAACCGAAATCGTTAAATCGCTATTTGTCAATAAAGCCTTTCTGCTCCGAATATAATCATCTTCAGGGGATGTGTTAAATGTAACAAAACTCCGACTTTGCATATTTTGTTTCAACGCTATTTTCGGCTCAACGCTGTAAGGTTCACCAATTTCTTTCACCAGTGTTGGCGGGTGACAGTGATATACAAGCGAGTAAAGACTGTTAAATCCTTCAGTACTTACAAGTTCTTCGGAATACAAAGTTCCATCAGGTTTTCTGAATTGGGTGTGTCTTTTCGGAGGGATTGATCCTAGTTTGTAATAAAATGCCATAATATTGTAGAATTGACATACGAATATAATCAATGTCCCTCAAAATTCTCTTCTAATCAACGACAATCATTGTTTTTAAAAGTAGAATAATGAAATTTATTAATTTTAATCGCAATTCATTATATTTGAAATATTAGCAATGTGAAATTAAAAACCTTTCATAACGTCGTATTAATCTTTGTAATAAGCTTTTCTTTCTCATGTAAAAAAGAAGAGACAATCGTGCGCACCAACAATTCAGTACCAAAATATGATGGTGTGTCAACAATCATGATTGAAAATTATGTAAATCGTTTATTTATTGATGTTTTGGGACGTGAATCGACTGTTTTTGAGCGAGAAAACCTTGTAAATAGATTGAAATTGAGTCAACTCAGCATGGGATGTAGAGACTCAATAATAAAAGCATTACAATTTGATACAACCTTCAGAATTGGTGATTCAAGCTACAGAAAAGCATACACCACCAGAATTTACAACATTTCAAAAGCGAGATTTTTAGAAGGTGCTGCTGATATGGATATCGCACAAAGATCCTCCAACTTGGGGTTTGTGACCAAAAGAAATATTACGACAGGATATTGAAGAGCAATTATTGGCTTTCTAAAAATTTAATTACCTATAATCAGTTGTGCTCATATATGATCAACAACGGAATTTACGATTTGATTAACATGGGGTCTTTTAATTTCGTGAATGCCACTTTTGATGATTTATTGAATCGGAAGCCCAGTGCAGACGAGTTTAATCGCTGTTATCAGATTATAGAAAAAAACATCCCAACTGATGTTTTCAATCGTGTTGTTTCCAACAAAAACGAATACTGTGAAGCAATTACAGA
>CAZYBT010000099.1:0-9159 GCA_964645755.1 uncultured Rhizobium sp. | reverse complement strand
GTGCAAAATGCCCCAAAAGACGAAAAATGACGGATTGCCTAAAAACGCGAAAACCATTTGTTGCTGCCTGGAAATAGCATCTTTCTCTAGATGCTTGAGCTCAATTTCACATTTGCGTAGCTCCTACTCCAAATTACATCTTTACAAATTTAATTCTTTGTATAATTCTATTATTGTGGTAGCAATCTAAATAGTAAACGCCAGATTTTAGTTTCAAAATTCCCGTTTCTACTGAACTTTGGTTCGAAATTAATTGCCTACCTAAATGGTCGATTACTGAAAAGTTGCAATTTTCACAGCCATTAATTTGAAGCATATCTGTGACTGGGTTGGGATTAATTGAAATCAATTGATGTCCATCAGAAACAATTGAAGTACTTAAATTGCAATTCAACAAGTGCATGGCTGTTTCCACCACGTCGTCTTTGTCCCTCAAAAAAGAACTTAATGATTGTGTTACTACTGAATCAACTGTTATTCCATTCAGAAACAAAGATCGATTATTAATATCAAAAGTAGACAATCCTGTGAAACCATATTCTACGTCCTTGAATAATTTAAAGACATTGATATTTCCATTTGCACCGGCAGTATGTTGACCAATTATCATTGACTGAGGATATTGAGCTTTCAATGCTAATACCAAATCCTCTGTCATCGATTGGGTATATTCATTCACCAATATGATGACATTACTAGTAAATTGAAAATTTGACTCATTGCTACCTGTGTATTGATTCAGTCCTACAAAAAGCCCAGGAAATCGCACATTTGGCAAGTAGTATTTAACATATTGTATAGGATCTTTGAAAAGTGCACGATGGATGTCAACAGCATCACAAAGTGGGGAATTTCTTAAATCTAAAATGACAGATTTATTCTCCCGAAAAATAGCAGACAATGAAGAAAGGTCATTCACGCCAATATTTGCAAAATTCACATAATTCACATCCGAACAAATCGGCAATAATTTGGATTCCCGCAAAGATTTAGAACCAATTACATACTCAGGACTCCATAAAAATCTTGAGTACAAATCTATATTTCTTACAACATCAATGGTTTTCAACTCTCCTTTGGGAGTCAATAAATCTAGCTTACAATAACTATTTAATGGACCTGAGACTAAATAATTTGTAGCGAATCTCTTTCGCACTAAATCATTTCTTGCAGAGACATATTTTAAAACCGACTCTATTTTACGTTCAATCAATTGACTGTCAATTTTCAAAATACGACTACCAGTCTCAATTCCAGAAATATTCGACAATACAACGACCAAAGATGAATCCATAAATTGGACCTTGATATTTGGTACATGAAAATATATTGGTTCATCGATGTAATAAGACAATGTTAATCCTTCAGAATGAGCATCATCCAAACACGAAACTGCTTCGTCAAACGCTGAATAAAGAGATTTTTTATCATCGGCTTCGATAATATTCCGGTAATGATGGATGAACATTGAATCTTTATTCTTATCAATCAAATGAAAATTGGGATTGTAATATTCAATGATGTTCCAAAACTTAACAAATGCCAAATCACGTTCGATTTTGGTTGGCAAAGAATCTATCAATTGATAATTAAATATTGGATCATCAAAAGGCAATTTAAGATAACTACTATTCGAAAAACTCCTAGCACAATAACAGTTCACTTTGGGTCTAAAAAACATCCAAATTGAATCAAATTTTTTGCTGGTATTTACATTAAAATTATAATGAAGAAACCAATTTGAATCGGACGACAATAAATAATCATTGTAACTAAATTTGGGAATACTTAAATCAACGTTCAACGCCCCTGCTTTCCCAATATACTTCAATAATTCACTTTCAAATTTTGTAGAATCGTAATTATCATTAAACTCTTTGAGAAACTCGAAAGATAAACTATCCCAGTTTACATTGCAATTATTGACGTTTGAATGATACGCTTTACAAAATCCATAAGTTTTTGAGAACACTAAAAATTGCTTCTCTTTGGTCGTTACAACTTGAGCAATAACTACTTGAAAAATAAAATTGAAAAGAAAAAATAGAATTACCCTCATTTAATTCTTAAAAAATCGAATATATTGATCTTTGAATTTGACGAAATACAACCCTGGCATAAAATTATCCAAATTCAAGTCAACCTGATCCTCCACGATATCCAACTTAATACCCTTAAACAAATTACCAGAAAAATCAAGAATTGATATTTCTGATTCTGATATTGATATTGATTCATGCAATTTAATATTCAATTTATCATCACATGGATTAGGGTAAACTTGAACTGTCATGTTTTTTAGGGATGATATATTCAAACCCCATTTTTTAAAACTGTAAAAATCCGTATTTAAAACTGTATTGTTTTTCTTTCCAAATCCCACTACAAATAAGTCATCAAAAACCAAAACAGAAGAAGAAAATCCAGAGAAATTATTATTGATTTCCATGAGATTCCAAGTACCTGAAAAACTATCGTATTGATACAGTTTTTTATCAATACCCACACCTTCAAGGAAACCCAAACCGATGTATGGAATTCCTTGAAAAGTAAATGCCACATTTTCATATCTTCCACCTATGTTAAAATCATCAAGCTTTTTCCATTCACCAGATATTGAATAATAAGCATACATATCATTTAACACAGTAGAGGAAGCTGTAGCTCCTAGACCAACAATACCTTTATCTTTAAAAGAAGTAGCAACACCTGAATAACGGGCAGTTCCAGGGAAATTCGCAATCTTTTTCCATGTGTTAGCTTTAGGATTATATTCATAAAAATCTGAATACACAGATCCAAAATCATCCATACCCAAACCAACGTAGCCATTTCCATTTGCAGAAAATGCAACACCTTCAAATCTTGCGGCACCAGGGAAAGTCGCAATTTTGGTAAATGCGTCATTTGTCACATCATACTTATAAAACTCTTTGGAGCAACCAAAGGTAGAATTATAACCTAAACCAATGTATGCAAATGAATCCACAACAAATGCCACTTGACCCCCTCCAATCATTCCTGGGTATTTACTTTTGGGTTTTTTCCATGATTTTGTGGTTATATCCAATTCATAAAAATCCTCAAGTGTATTAAAGGAACTATCATCTCCTCCGAGCAAAAACGCTCTATTCAGGCACGTAAAAGTCACTGCAGAAGTTCTTCCTGCTGGATTGTTGGTCAACGCCTCTTTTGTCCAATAACCTTGCCCAAAGGACAATAATGGCACTAAAAACACTGTTAGAAACAAGTTTCTTTTTTCAATCAATTTTCTCTTCATAATTTATTCTTCGAAATTAGAATTAACTATGATTCAACAATGTCAAAAAATGGTCACAAAAAATTGATTATAAATAGATTAAATGTGTTAATTTAATTAAAAATCTTATTCACTTGCAGCAACCAGTCGTGGCAGAATTTTGTGTCTGCTCTTTTAAGATCAAAAGTGATTGCTAGTTAATTCCCCCGTCGGGGCAGACCTGCGTGTCTGCCCTATATTAATTATCGTCTGCCCAATATTGATTATCGTCTGCCCTATATTGATTATCGTCTGCACTTTATAGATTTATTGAGCTATTTCAAAGGGCGAACACGCAGGTTCGCCCCGACGATAACTAAATGCTATAATATTGGTTTGGCTCGAGAATGTTTTTTATTTGCCGATACAAAACTTGCTGAAAATATTGCCCAATACCTCTTCATTGTCGATTTCGCCGGTGATGGCACTAAGGGCGGAGATGGCACTGCGGAGATGGAACGATAACAGATCGCCGGTGAGGTGATTCTCGATGCCGTCTAAAATGTGTTGCAACTCCTGAGAACAATGCAGCAATGAGTTTGCATGTCGGGCGTTGGTTACCACCGTCTGATCGTCTAAAATGCCCAAATCTTCTTGAAAACGATTCGCTAGTTCTTTTGTGAATTGCTGAACCGACATCCTGTCTTTGGCCGATAACTGCCATAAGGTAGATTGGGTCTCTTGAAGGACCAATTTATCAAACGCGGAAATGTCCCCCGAAAATGAATCCATTTTGTTCGCAACCACCCAAATTCGATCCGTTTTTGTGCTCAATTCTGAAAGGTCTGCTTTTAACATTTCAGGTGTCACAGTAGCAGCGTCAAACACGTACAACGTGGCACCGCTCATTTCAATGTGCTTGAACGTTCGTGCGATACCCTGTTGTTCAATGACATCGGTGGCTTCACGAATTCCAGCGGTATCTATGAGCCGCAGTGAAAGTCCCTCCAAATGAAGACGATCTTCAATGGCATCACGGGTGGTACCAGCGATATCACTCACAATGGCTTTATCTTCATTGAGCAAAGCGTTGAACAAAGTGCTTTTTCCAGCATTCGGACGACCGGCCAAAACGAGGGTAAAACCTTGCTTCAAAGCATTTCCAAGGGCAAAAGAATCTTTCAAGGCATCCACTTTGATTTTGATATTGGAAACCAAATTGGTCAATTCTTCCCGCGAAGCAAATTCCACGTCCTCTTCGCCGAAATCGAGTTCTAGCTCAATCAGCGAGGTAAAATGCAACAAACGATCGCGCAGCACCGCTATATCATCAGAAAAACCCCCTCTGAGCTGTTTTAAGGCCTGATCGTGAGCAAAGCGATGTTCCGCAGCAATGATATCAGCAACGGCTTCCGCTTGCGCCAAATTCAATTTTCCATTCAAAAAGGCACGCTGGGTGAATTCACCAGGATCAGCAACGCGACATCCCTGCAATAGCAAAGCCGAAATGAGGCGATTCACGATATAATCGGACCCATGCACAGAAATTTCGACAGTATCTTCGCCAGTATAGCTGTTAGGACCACGAAAGATGAGAGCCAACGCTTCATCAATCATGCCTTGATTGTCGAAAAATTGTCGCAAATAAGCAGTATGGGATTTCTTGAGGGATATTTTATTGTGGAGCAATGCATCAACCATAGCAAAGGCCATCGGGCCTGAAACACGTACAACAGCAATTGCACCTTTTCCGGAAGGCGTAGCACGGGCAACTATGGTATCAAAGGAACTCATGTTGCAAAGTTAAAATAAATGAATGGTTGAACCTATAAATCGAAGGTAAAGCCGGTTTTCTGAAGTTGAAGATATTGTTTAGTGAGGTATTTATAAAGTTTAGCAGGTCTATGCGCAACATCACTTTGAATTTTTCCACTATCAACCACAATGTTCATCGATAATAACTTTTTCCTAAAATTACGGGTATCGAGTTTGGTTTCAAGGATCGCTTCATAGAGATTCTGGATTTCGGTGAGCGTAAAATATTTGGGCAATAATTCAAATCCTATGGGTTGACGTCTGATTTTACTTTTCAATAGATTTTTGGCATATTCCAAAATCTCGGTATGGTCAAATGGTAGTTCAGGAACTTCATTAATAGGAAACCAAGCTGCTTCCTCGGCCCATGAAGATGGCTTTACCATGTAATCTTCAATCTTAATCAACGCAAAATAGGCCACCGTAAAAACACGACCAAATGGATGCCTATCTACCCTACCAAAGGTGTGAATCTGTTCCATGTAGATATCATCTAAACCTGTCAGATTCTGCAAAACAATTTCAGCCGACTCATCAAGGTCTTGATCGAGGCTTATTAGGTCACCAGGTAATGCCCAACAATCTTTGTAAGGCTCGGCTCCGCGGTAAATTAACAAGACTTTTAAGTCATTGTTGTCAAAACCAAAAACAACGTTATCGACTGAAATAGCTGCTTTAAATTTCGATGCAATGCCCTCTTCCATTTAAGCGAAGATATTTCAAAAGAACAATATCACCAAACCAAATTAACACGAACCGTACAAAAAGAAATTTACAAAAAAAAAGTCCCGGCAAATGCCGGGACTTTTGAATACACTTAGTCAGAAGAATTACTGCTCACGGATCAAATTCACCGAACCGTTTACGTGATTGATTTTATCTTTTCCTTTGAAACGATATTCCAACTGATAGAAATATGTTCCTGAAGGACAATCAGCGCCATCGTTATTCACTTTACCATTCCAGTGAACTCTAGAGTCTTCAGAGAAGAACACTCTTTCACCCCAACGGTTGAAAATTCTAATTTCAAACAAATCATGACCTTGAATTGGCACTCTGAACAAATCGTTCTTACCGTCACCCGTAGCATTCAAGCTAGGTGTAAACACGTTTGCAAGATATACAAACAAGTCTACCACTACTTCTTTACAAATGGTGTCTTCACAACCTGTTGAGTTTTTAACAATCAAACAAGCCCAATATCTGCCAGAACTATCATAAGACCATTTAACGGCTTTATCTGATGTTTTATTGTTTTCATAGAAATCACGCGGCAATGAATTCACTATGTCGTTTTGATGTCCAAAACCCCATATCCACTCAACACCATTTACATCTTTACGGGTAAATACGAAGTCAGGTTTAGCTGAAGAGTCAATATCAAAATTCGCTTCTACAGAATCCACCGTAAAGAACATGTCTGCCATAACGGTAGGACAATATGGACGTGGGCGTGATGCTTTATACTCTACCAAGTGGCTTACACGATAAACACCTGGATCTGTGAAAATACGCGAGTAGTTTTTATCGCCAGTAGTAATTGTATCCACCACAACTTTTCCAAGTTTACGGCTGTAATGAACAAATCTCCATTTATACGTAGCAAAAGTAGTATCTGAATTATCGATAAAGGTATTGCTATCACCAGGACAAATACTTGGTTTCAATATTCTTCCACGAACCGAATCTCTTGGCAACACTGTAATAATATATGCTTGTTGTGAAGGGGTATCCGGATAAACAGCTGGGCAGTAGCGATTGATATTTGGCGGAATCACCAATTTATCATATTGCTCCAATCTCACATGGTATACGCCCGGTTTTTGGTAAGTATGCCAAACTGTATCTACGAAATAATCATCAGCCCAAGGTTTACCATTTGGCGCATTAAAGTACCATGTAGAATCAGGACCACTATATAATTGACCATCACCGAAGAACCATGTCCATACTGATTCACGAGAAGCTGAATCAGACATATTGGTAAATTGGATTGAATCACCTTCACAAATCGTTACATCATGACCAGCTTTTGTGGTGTATTCAAATCTTGGACGCGGTCCAGGAATTTTCACCCAACGGCTAAATGTATCAGAACAACCTCTTTGTGTGTAAAGTTCATATTTAATTTGGAACCAACCATTTCGAGTATATTTATGCGCAATACGATTTGGCAAGCCTGGCTCACTTTGGAGTTTACGCTTAAATTGGTTCACAATTCCATCTCCCCAGTCAATTGTCCATTGTTTCACGAAGTCACAAGAAATTGGAGTTGGACCTGTACAGTTCTTGATCGCCCAGTTACAAGGATCATGTAATTTAGACTTGTCGAAGAATTCAATGATAGTATTACAAGCTGGAGTTGAATCTTTCAAATTAAACGATACATCCAATCTTGAAATAAACACTCGTTTAGTGATCGTATCCAAACATCCGGTTGAGTCACCGGCCGCCAAACGGAAAGTATAAACACCAGAGTCATTTTTGTAGTAGATTCCACCACCACCCAATTGTTTCCATGGGTTGGCATAGGTTCCAGCTCCAACTGCTCCATAAGGCGCTCCACCAAATGGTGTTGAAGAACCATCATCTTTTTTATTCCAATCCCAACGAGTAAAACGCTCTACGTTTGTGTCACCTGAAGCCAAACGGGTTTGACGAGCAGGATCTCTCCAATAATCGTAGCCAGTTGGATTTTGTGTAGGATCTGTATTCCACTGATATTTCCAATCCCACTGACCGAAGTTCTGAGGATCTGTTGAGAAGTATCTAAAGTCTGGAGATGCTACCAACGAAGTACCCGCGTCTTGACAAACTAGGGTATCATTGATTCTGAGGGACATTGCAAAGCCCACAATGATCGGGAATGCACTCACCTTATCGCACTTACCATTAGAAGATGTCATACTCAAGCTCATGATATGGAAACCAGCCCATTTAGGGTTGAATTTGTAACCTTTCACTTTTTTAGTCTTCTTGGCAGCTTTATCCCAATAGCTCACAGAATCCAAAGGTTCAATTGTTGAATCACGATAATGCAACACGGTTGTGTTATTCGGATCAGCAATGAAATAGAATTTAATAAATTTACCAAATCCAGTAGTATCGATACAACCATACGCACCTGATGCTGGGTTGCCAATCACACCTTTGTTATTCCAAATCATTTTTGCAATTTGAGTATCAGCAAGGGCAAATGGATCGAAACCACGGGCTTCTAATTTAGTTTTAATATTTTCCCAAACCGCTGAGACGTCTGCACCAATGGTATATTTACGGATCTCAGCTGTGAAAATAGTATCTGGACCATCGTAAACTTTTGCAACACCGTCTGCCCAGTCTTCAGAACATGGTACTTGACGTGGATTCTCTTCACCTCTAGTTTGAATCATGTAGTTGTAAAGGTAATTAGGATTCTTTCCTGGTACCTTTTTCTGATTCAAGAAATAGTCTTCCTGAACATATTGTCCCCATGATTTACTGAAGGTAGGAGAAGCGTCACCGGTGGTGATTCTCCATCTCAATGATTTCAAATCTTTAATTCTAGTCTTATTATTAGGAATCGGACGTACCACTACATCGTTGTATCTACAAATTTTGTAATCTCCCAATTTGTTCTTTGTTGGGGTTAACATTTCAAAATCAGTATCAATGATTGGGAAACACGCAAAATTGCTATAGTACTGAGTATCTGCGCACAATGGGCGTTTAGCACTATTACCACCTGGAGGGGCAATACCATTACCTACAATGATACCTACAGTTACACAACCAGTTGAATCATTACACACATCCGATGGATTATACACCTGAGAGAATCTATTTGGTGGGTTACCAGCCAATTGATATCCAGTATTCCAGAAAGGCAATGGTGGATTTAATGGACGACCACCTGGAGACAATCCAGCCAATCCTACCCAGTTACCAGCAGCATTACCGCAGAAAGTATCGTAGTTGATTTTAACTTCTGTGAAAGTACATCCAGGTTTTAAATCACTCAAAATAAACGTTACACCATACGATGGGTTGTCTGAGCCCAAACACTCTACCGCATCTTTCAACATTCCACTTCCTACTCCACCTGCATTGGCATGAAGCATCGACAA
>CAZYBT010000098.1:0-9398 GCA_964645755.1 uncultured Rhizobium sp. | reverse complement strand
GATTCTAAAATAAGTCCACTTTTATTTTGGCCAATCACTTTGTGAAGTCCTGGCATTCCTGTTACAGAAACTACATCTTTTAATTCCATAGATGGCAAATTTCAACAAATGATTATAAAATACCAAGTTTTTAGAGGGGAATTGCGTTTTTAGAGAAAAATAATTGAAGATTTTTTTGCAAAAAATGCAATTCTAACCATAGTTCAACCTATTTTTTACTTTTTGAAATTCCCGTAAAATGACAGCCTTTGCCATGTTTAATGGGGTGTTTCCCCCCATATTTTGAACAAATTTGTATTGTTTTTCGGTTAAATCCACCCGGTAAACAATTTTCATCCATTTACCGTGATTTTCTCTTTGCAATAGGGTAATAATATCTTCAAGTTCAGGTATTAATTGCTCGATTTTTAAGTATGGTGCGTTTTGAAACTCAAAACCCGACATTCCAAAATCCTTTTCAATTTGTTCAATCACCTTCAAAATAATTTTTTCTTCAGGTTCTTGAAAAACAATATTTACCTCAGAATCTGTCATTCAGTTTCTTCACTTACACCCTCAGGCAACAATTCACCTTCCCATTTACTCACCGCCGTGGTTGCCAAAGCATTTCCTAAAACATTGGTCATAGACCTTCCCATGTCGCAAAAATGGTCGATAGGTAAAATTAATGCAATTCCTTCCGCCGGAATGTCAAACATGGTGCAAGTTGCAGCCACAACCACCAAAGATGCTCTGGGAACACCCGCAATTCCTTTACTCGTTAACATCAATACCAACAACATAGTGAGTTGTGTTCCTAGTTCTAATGGAACGGAGTATGCCTGAGCTATGAATATACTGGCAAATGTCATGTACATCATGCTCCCATCTAAGTTAAATGAATAACCAAGTGGTAAAATGAAACTGACAATGCTCTTTTTGCATCCAAAATTTTCAAGTTCTTGTGTAAGTTTGGGGAATACAGCCTCTGAACTGGTTGTTGAAAATGCAACCATCATAGGGTTTTTGATAGATTGAATGAGGGACAATAACCTGTTTTTCAATATCAACCAGCCAACGAGCAGTAGAATTGCCCAAAGAATGAAAATTCCTGTATAAAATGAAAGAAGGTAATCTCTATAAACCGATAAAATTCCGAGTCCTTTGGTGCATATAATGGCCGCAATTCCACCGAAAACTCCAAATGGTGCAAAATTCATCACATAACCCACCATCTTTAAAATCACTTTTGAAATTTTGTCGAGAGCAGTTACCAAACTTTCTCCGGTTTTACCCAAACTTGCCAAAGCAATTCCAAAAAAGATGGAAAAAATAACAATTTGCAGAATTTCATTTTCGGCCAATGCTTGGAACAAACTTTTTGGAAAGAGGTGTTCAATGAAGTGATTGATGGAAAATGACTCAGTTTTTTGAACCAATTCATCAACTGATTTTGCATTTGCAGCCATATTTCCCAAGTTCATTCCCTTACCTGGTTCAAAGAAATTAACCAATACTAAACCCAATAGCAATGAAACCAAAGAAGCTGTGAAAAACCACAACATACTTTTTCCGCCAACCCTGCCAATGGCGCCCAAATTGCCCATTTTGGCAATACCTACAATGAGAGTTGTGATGACTAAAGGCGCAATGATCATTTGAACCAATCGTAAAAATATGGTTGTCAGTATTTTAAAGTATGACGCATATTGCTGATTTAATTCACCCTTTAAATTGGTTGCACTACCTATTTCTGGTAATTGAGTGAAAATAATTTGACCCACAACCGCTCCTATGACCATTGCAATGAGGATGTATATGGTTAACTTTGATCCTGAGTTTTTCATGTACTTTGAATTACAAAAGTAAGGGATAATTCCAAATCAGTGAGAATTCAGTTTCAAAGTGTTATTTTTGTATAATGATTGTTGTTACTGGTGCATTGGGTTTCATTGGATCTGCTTTGTTAGGAGAGCTTCAGAACCGAGGCTACGGAGAACTTGTGGCCGTAGATAATTTCAACGATCACCATAAATTTCAAAATTTGGTAGGTAAAAATATCCTACACAAAATAGACCGCTCACAATTTATTCAATGGCTCGATGTGAATGGCAACAACGTTCAATTTATCTTTCATATTGGAGCAAGAACGAAAACCAATGAGTTTAATTGGGATACCCTAAACGAACTAAACGTTGATTATTCAAAATCAGTTTGGAATCTATGCGTAAAACATAGCATACCACTCGTGTATGCATCTTCCGCAGCAACTTATGGCAATGGAGAGCATGGTTTTTCCGACGCGCCTGAGTCCCTCAAAAATTTAAAACCCATGAATCCATACGGCGAGAGTAAACATATTTTCGATTTATGGATGATGGAGCAACAACAAACACCTCCCTTTTGGGCCGGATTCAAATTTTTTAACGTCTTTGGGCCAAACGAGTATCACAAAGAACGAATGGCAAGTGTTGTTTTTCATGCTTACAATCAAATCAAGTCGAAGGGTGAAGTATCGCTTTTTAAGAGCTATCGTGCTGAATGTAAAGATGGAGAACAAAGACGCGATTTTATATATGTAAAAGACGTTCTCAATGTGTTAATTTACGAAATGGAAACCCGGAAGGCCTCTGGATTGTACAATTTGGGGACAGGCCAAGCTCATACCTTTTTGGAGTTAGCAAATGCTGTTTTTGAGGCATTAGGAATTCCGCCAAATATTTCGTATATTGAGATGCCTGAAGATATTCGTAACAACTACCAATATTACACTCAAGCAGATGAATCTAGATTGATAACATCTGGGTATCATTTGGGCTTTTCGGAATTCAATGAAGCTGTGAAAGATTACGTGCAAGAGTATTTATTGAAAAATGCTTATTTGTAATCATGTGGAAATCTACAGGTAACTGGTTTATTAGTCTTGGCGCCATATTAATTGGTGTATCTCAATATTTCTCGTTTAACCAAAAGCAAATTCAATTCGATTTATCGCTGAATTCCACCATCAAAAATGTGGTGAATCAAATTCAAGATGTTGATGCAGAAATAGTGGCATTTGATAAAAATGCAAGCCTTAAAACCTATTGGAATGAATCGAATTCTGGAAAATTGAAATCAAAAAAGATTGAAGTTTATCAGTTCACAGAAGGAAAACCATTGTTGTGGACAAACAATCAATTTCAAATTTCTCCCGAAACAAAAAATTCCTTCGAAATTCTCCACCAAGGCACCATTCATCTGGCAAAATGGAATCGGGTACACGGAAATGAAACTTGGGTTTATGTTTACAATGTTTTTGAGAATCAAGGTCCTCGTTTAAACCCCGATTCGTTAAGTGATAACCAACAATCGATATTGGACTTAGACAAACAAGAACTTGAAAATGGTAAACAAATTCAATTCAAAGGAACTTATATTCAGCCCTCTGAATCTCGATATTTTATAGCCTTTAAGCAATATTCTGTCAGTATTTTTTATGATTTGTTGTTTGTTGTTGGGCTCGTTTTTATCAGTCTAGGATTTTCAGTGCTTCTTAAAAAATATCAATCACAAACCAATTCTTTAGTCAATTGGATTGTGTGGTTTATTGTGAGTTATTTGTTTACGTTCAATTATATTCTTCATTCCTTCAAACAGTTAAAATTTTTCTCACCCAAGCTTTTTTATTTTAACCAGTTTTTTCAAAGCATTGGCACAACCCTCATTTGGGCGATTTTATTTTTATGGTTCATTACTTTGTTGGTGCAATATTTTGCCAAAAAACTAAAGAAAATGTCCCTCAATATCAAATATTTAACTTTTATTTTAATGTTTGGTATCGCATTTGTAACCTTGATGTTTGGACTCCTCTTAGCTGGTGAAATGGTGAGTCATTCAGACATTCATTTCGATTTTTTTGAAATTTTATTGGTTACCAGATATACGATTATTTCGGTATCTATTTTAATCATTTTGATGGTAGCATTATTCAATATTTTGAATGAATTGGCTCCAGATTTCTATCTTCTTGAACCCAAACATAGGCTTCTGATTTTTGCAGTTTCAATTACACCGGTTGTGATTTACAGTTTTATTCAACTCCATCCGCTGTATTTTGTTATTTGGTTTTTCTTCATTGTAATTTGGTTTGTTTTTAGAAAATATTCAATTACACGTTTTGATTATACAAGAATATTACTCCAAGTATTGTTGCCATGTATTTCATTGAGCATTGTATTGAATACAGAACTTAAGAAAAAAGAAAATAAACAACGTATATTTTTATCGTCTCAACTGTTATTGAAAGCAGATAAAGTCATTAAAGAAAAGTTGTATGGTACAGAAATTCAACTAAATAATGATGTTGGGGTAACAGATTACTACACTTGCTTAGATGAGACCAAAGAAACCTTTGAGAACCGTTTAAAACAATTGTATTTTAATGCTAAATACGATAATTTCGATATTTCAATTTTTGATTTTAATGGACTCGGACAATCGTATAGAATCGATAATACCATTGATTATGGAACCTTAAATGCCATTTATTTTAGTGATTTGTGTATTCAGGTAACGAACCGTTTTTTTCTCATTAATGAACGCCGATTGAGGGGCTGCTATTTAGGGAAATTTAACGTTGTGAACAATGGAGATCTCTTGGGAAGTTATTTTGTACTCTTAACACCTAAATTCGGGAATAACCAAGGACGTTTGTCTGATGTGTTGCAAAAAAATACCACAGAATCCATTTTTAGACGTTATGACTATTCATATGCCATCTATAACCGAAACAAATTAAACCGACATAGCGGCCAATTTGATTATCCCGCTGCCAATTTATTCGGCGATAGTACCAGATTTTATAATAAAGATGGTTACAGTCACTATGTGCAAAAAGATGAATTTAACAACATCGTTGTTATCACAAAAAAAGATCAATCAATTTTGATTTCTTCCATCCAATTTACCATTCTGTCGTTGGTTGGATTTATAATCATTCTTCTTTATTTATTGATTGTTTGGCTGCAAAATCAGTTGCAATTAATCTTGCAAAATCTCAAATTGAGTCATCTTTTTGGATTCACGCCTAAAGTTATTCAGCCTCAGTTTTCAACCGAAAGCTGGTTTCTTTCAAGACGGTTACAGTTATATATCACCTGGTTGGTTTTTGGTATCTTTTTGATTGTCATTTTTGTAACCATTAATTATTTCATACAAAACAATGTAGACCGTCAACAAAAGTATTTGATCAATAAAGCCAACAATGTTGCAAATAAAATCAGTGGTGAAATTGATTTAGATGCACTCCAAAATAAGTATGAAGTTGGATTGGTCTATGATTTGGCCGAATATTACGAAACCGATATCAACGTATATGATCAGTTTGGAAAACTCATCGTTTCTACAAATCCTCAATTGTATTCCGACAAATATACCGGTGATTTGATGAATCCACAGGTGTTCCGGAAATTCCAAACCAATGAAATTTCATCAGCAATCGTTTCGGAGAATATTTCTGATTTAAGTTATATATCGGCCTATACAACATTGATTGACAATGATTTGAATATTCGTGGTTACATTAATTTGCCTTATTTTTCGAACAGAGAAGATTTGTTCAGAGAAATTTCTCAATACACAGTAACCATTATCAACCTTTTTGTACTGATTTTCGCTTTGGCAATCATTCTCACTTATTATGTGGCTCAGAGATTGTCGAAACCTTTGATTTTAATCAAAAACCAGCTTTCACAAATGAAAATTGGTGAAAAGAATTTACCCATTCAATGGCAGCGAAATGATGAAATTGGGTTGCTTGTTGCAGAATACAACAAAATGTTATCCGCATTGGATTCGAGTTTGGATCGACTTGCGGAAAGTGAAAGACAAGGCGCTTGGAGGGAAATGGCCAAACAAGTGGCACATGAAATTAAAAATCCGTTGACACCAATGAGATTGTCGTTGCAGCATCTACAGTATTCTATAGGTAGGGGGGATGAGAATATTGAGGAGAAAGTCAAAAAAACAATTGCCTTGATGATTCGTCAAATTGACTCATTAAGCGCGATGGCCGAGGAGTTTAGTTCATTTGCAAAAATGCCCGAACCAATTTTACAAAAAATAGATTTAAAACTGGTGCTCACAGATGCCAGAGATTTGATGGAAAAAGAGATGGGTCACCCAATATCTATGTCGATTGCAGTAGAAACGGTTCCAATTTTGGCTGATCCCCATCAGTTAGGTCGGATATTCAATAACATATTTAAAAATGCAATACAAGCCATTCCTGAAGACAGGGTAGGTAAAATCGATGTGCAGTTAGAATGTGAAAATAACTGGGTGAAAATCCGAATTTCCGACAACGGAAAGGGTATCCCAACTGAACTTTCAGAAAAAATATTTAGTCCAAACTTCAGTACAAAAAATAGCGGAATGGGTCTAGGTTTGGCCATTACAAAGAAGATCATCGAACAATTCAAGGGCAATATTCATTTCACCTCTGAACTCAATATAGGAACGGTGTTTGAGATCAATTTCCCATTAGACGTTTAACTCAATTGATTAGCTTTCTCCCAACATTTTTTTCACCTTCTCAAACCCAGCACGGGTGAGTGGGGTGTTGTGAAAATTGTTGCTGAATGTTTCTGAGTCTAGATTTTGCCATTCGTTTTCCTCCCAGTGAATCCAGTCCTTGGGAGAAAAACGGTTCTCGGTGGTTGGACTCGAAAAGCGGTTCCAAGGACAAACATCTTGGCAAACATCGCAACCAAACATCCATCCATGCAGACTTTGTTTTTCAGCCTGTAGCAATTCAGAGCGTTTTTCGATAGTCAAATAGGAAATGCACCTTGTTGCATCAATGACTTTGTCGGCAACAATGGCTTGTGTAGGACAAGCATCTATACATGCGGTGCAAGATCCACAATGATCGGTGATAGCTTGATCTGGATCTAGTTCTAAATTGCAAATGATTTCGGCCAGAAAGAAAAAACTACCAACGCCTTTTCGAATGATCAAACTATTTTTACCTATCCATCCAATACCAGACCTCTCTGCCCATTGCCGCTCCATAACGGGGGCGGAGTCTACAAAAACCCGTCCGGTGGTTTCTGGTATCAAACTCTGAATGTATGATAAAAGAATAAAGCCTTGGTCTTTAACCACTTTGTGGTAATCTTCACCGTACGCGTATTTTGCAACTTTTGGGGCATTTATTTTTTGCAACTTCTGCGGAAAATAATTGTATGCCAAGCTGATGACTGTTTTACATTCATCCACCAATAGTGTAGGATCGAGGCGTTTCTCGAAGTGGTTTTCCATGTAACCCATTTCTCCATGATAGCCCTTGCTTAGCCAGTCTCGGAGCTTTTCGCGTTCTTCATCTAGCGCTGTGGCCTTAGAGAATCCACAGGCCAAAAATCCAAGTTCTTGTGATTTTTGAAGAATGAGAGATTTTAGGGTTTCGTTGTTCATGAAGAACAGAATTAAGCTTATAACAAGGTTCCATTTCCACCACCCATGTGTGGAATTTTACCCAAATGACGGTATGCCAAATGCGTTGCCTCTCTGCCTCGTGAGGTTCTTTGGATATACCCCTCTTGAATCAAAAAAGGCTCATACACTTCCTCAATGGTTCCTGAATCTTCACCACAAGCGGTTGCAATGGTTCCCAAGCCCACAGGTCCCCCCTTAAATTTATCGATGATGGTCGACAAAATGCGATTATCCATTTCATCCAAGCCATTGGCATCAACGTTCAAGGCTTGTAAGGCAAACTGAGCAATATCGAGAGTGATTGTGCCATTTCCTTTGATTTGAGCAAAGTCACGCGTTCTTCTCAACAAAGCATTGGCAATACGCGGCGTTCCACGACTCCTTCGCGCAATTTCGAAAGCAGCAGCTTCATCTATTGGTGTATTTAAAATTCCAGAGCTTCGTTTCACGATGCCCGTTAATATTTCTGCGTTGTAATATTCTAACCTACAATTGATTCCGAATCTCGCACGGAGTGGCGCTGTTAACAATCCACTTCGTGTGGTTGCTCCAACCAAAGTAAAGGGTGCCAATGAAATTTGCACACTTCTTGCATTGGGACCTGTATCGATCATAATATCAATGCGATAGTCTTCCATTGCAGAGTACAAATATTCTTCAATGACAGGGCTTAATCGGTGAATTTCATCGATAAACAAAACATCGCCTTTTTGCAAGTTGGTGAGCAATCCGGCCAAATCTCCCGGTTTCTCCAAAACAGGACCACTGGTGATTTTCATGGAACTGCCCATCGCATTTGCAACAATGTGACTCAAGGTGGTTTTTCCTAGTCCTGGAGGGCCATGAAGCAAAATATGATCGAGGGCTTCTTCACGCATTTTGGCTGCTTCCACGAACACTTTTAGGTTTTCAAGAATTTTTTCTTGACCTGTAAAATCGTCGAAGCTCGCTGGCCTCAATACCTTTTCAATGTCCTTGTCGGCACGGCTTAAATGATCGTTGGAAGGATTGAGGTTTGGATTCATTTTAGATAGATTTTGCTAATTTACGCAAATTTGCTTCTACGGTGGCATTGACAGGCCATAGTGGTTGGCGCACAGCCGTGCCGCAAAGTCCCAATTCGTTCAACATGGTTTTGATTCCTGAGGGACTACCATCGGCGAAAATTGCAATGGAAGCTTCTAATGTTTGGTAATGTAGGGATTTGGCGTCGTTAAAACGTCCCTCCAAACAAGCTTTTACCATACCTGAAAACTGCTTTGGAAATGCATGGTTGATCACTGAAATCACGCCTGATGCGCCGCAGGCCATCATTGGAAAAGTGAGGGCGTCATCGCCACTGATAACCAAGAAATCTTCTGGTTTGTTGGCAAGAATGTTCATCACTTGTTCCATGTTTCCGGAAGCTTCTTTCGTGGCAACAATTTGAGGTAATTGAGCCAATCTCAATTGAGTATCGGCGGTCATATTCATTCCTGTTCTGCCTGGAACATTGTAAATAATAATTGGCAAAGGTGTTACCTCGCACAATGATTTATAATGCTGGTAAATGCCTTCTTGATTGGGTTTGTTGTAATATGGACTTACACTGAGAATTGCACAAAATCCAGTTAAGTCTGTATGCTGTAATTGATTGCGAACTTCTTGGGTGTTGTTTCCGCCAATTCCTAAAACCAAAGGCAAACGACCTTGATTTGCAGTTTTGATGCATTCGATAACTGCCGTTTTTTCTTCAGAAGAAAGTGTGGCGCTTTCACCGGTAGTGCCAAGGACAACCAAATAATTGGTTCCACCGTCAATTTGTTGGTTTACGATGCGCGTAAGTGCATCAAAATCAATGCTGTAATCGTCTTTGAAAGGGGTGATTAATGCAACCCCGGTGCCCATGAGTTCTTTCATTGTAAATGTTTAAAGCAATCTTTTAAATCGCAAAGGTACTGATT
>CAZYBT010000097.1:9010-9536 GCA_964645755.1 uncultured Rhizobium sp. | reverse complement strand
ATGGCATTAGGATTCACTCCATGAGTTTCTATTCCCGCACTAAAAATTCGGGCATTAGAACCAGCAAAATGCCTCAAAAAACCTTCCGCAATCTGACTACGGCAACTATTTCCCGTACATAAGACTAAGATATTCTTCATCAGCAACAGCCCCCTCCAGGTGTACAACAAGCTCCAGCATTGGGTGTAAGATCTGCTAAAACCTTTTTTGTTTTATATTCAGGTAAGCCGCACTTGTCTTTGGCTAGGCAATCCGTTTGTGTATTCTCAAATACAAATTGACCTAAAGAATGCTTGATTCCGTAGATACATACCGTTTCAGACTGATATTCAAAATTCACTTCCAAATCTTCATTTCCATGAATGTCTTCCGATAAATCTATAATGCCTAATAGTTTATCAGCCATTATACGATGTTCTATATCATCAGCCACCCAAATTTGAAATACAATTTTTGATTCTGTTCGCCGCGTACCGCCACAATCTATGAAGCGCTTGGTTACCACACCCGCTTCAGTAATGTGAAA
>CAZYBT010000097.1:0-9000 GCA_964645755.1 uncultured Rhizobium sp. | reverse complement strand
TTAGGCATTCTAAACGTAATTCCACGCATCTTGGAAAGCAATGACTTGAATTCTAGTAATTTCATATTCCTTCAATTGATATTCTAAATAATTTTTCAACAACAATTTGTGTCACAATTGTTTGCAGTGGGCTCGCGCATTAAAAATGCACCCATTTGATTTCTAAAACGACCCCACACTTTTTTGTCTATGCAATAACAAACTGTAGGTCCAACAATATCTCCTTTGATCAATCCGATGTTCTTCAATTCCCTCAAATGCTGAGAAACAGTGCTCTGCGACAATGGTAATTCCGCTACAATGTCGCCACAAACGCAACTCTCTGATTTTAATAAATAATCTATGATTGACACCCTTGCTGGATGCGAAAAACACTTTGCTATTTCCGATAATGTTACAAATTCTGGCTCGAATAGCTCGGTTTTACTTTTACCCATACCTATCGCAATATTACGATAAGTTTCTCAAACAAAAAATATCGACGCAACAAAAAAATAAAAATTAAAGTTTTCTTAAGATTGCAACACCTAATCCTGTGAAGAATTTACCATTCACAGATGAGTTGTTATTCGACAAAAACGACTGGTAAATAATGGATGGTTCCATCACCAATGTCCACTTTTTATTGATTGAAATCATTGGACCTATCGACAATTTACCATCAACTGTGGTATGTCTTACCTTTTCTATTTCCTGAAAATCCGTATTTGTAAAATAGGTACCCTTATTCACCGTTGTATAACCTGGAGCCAAATGAATTCCAAATCGAATTGGTGTTTTGGCAATTTGGGTATAAAAACGATAGGCAACTGGGAAAGAAATTTTATCGATTCTATATTCGATATTACCCGTTTTAATCACATTCGCAGGAACATAAGAGGTATCAATGAAAGTGGCATACTTTTTAGGCTGCCATGGCATCGAAATCAACACGATACTCGTATCAATTTTTTGCACCATTTTATTTTCGTTTTGCTGCCATTGGCCATTTCCAACCCATTCTGAATATTGAATTCCTGCGCCCAACATAGAACCATTCTCCAAATCCTTGAGCAACAACATTTGATATTGAGCCATGTATTGCGTCCCCAAAATACTTAAGGGCACATTTTCCTCAAAATTGATGGTATTGTTACTTCCAGTTATCACAGACAACTCTGCATACCACTTTGATGAAGGCAATTTTGGCAAAACTGGCCTTTCCGGTAAATCTAATTCAATATCGAGCGAACCAAAATCGAATTCTGGTAGCGCTATTCTTGAGGTTGACAGCGCTAAAGACCGAATGATTTCGTTTGAATTATTCCATTGATAATTTTTATCTGAAAACTTGTTGGAGCCGATACTCAAAAAATCTTCGACTCGATTCACCCCATTTCTCGACAGTTTCAAATATTCCTTGCTTGATTCAAATATTTGATCATCCAATATTTGCATTTGGTTTTCAGATTCAATTGAGAAACCTCTGCGGCTCTTCAAATTCTTAGATCCATTTCTCGATTGAAACAAACCTTCCAACTCCTGATTGTGTTTGCCAACACTCAACGGAGATACATGCAATTGATTCGAATTTTTTTCTAGTAGTTTATTCGATTCAGCTGAAAAATATTTTGATTTCTCTTTCAACTGTTCCGATTCAGATGTTATCTGTTTACTTTTCTTTGAATCACTTCTATTTTCAGACTTACTACTTTTCTCAGCAAATACAATTTTATTCGTTAATTCTTTAGTTGATACCGGGTTTTGTTGTTTATCAAATGGGTTCGATAAGTACAAACCAACTCCACCAACCACAAACAAGCCCGCAATTACATAAACTTTTGGATTCCACCAAAAAATGAAACGGCGTTTCTTTTTACGCTTTTCCATGACCGCCTCAAACGAAACTCGCTCATTTAATGGCGACTCTAGGTCGTACAATTTATCCCTAAAAAAAGAATCCTGATTCTCGTCTATCATGCTTTTCCAAGATTTAAATTGTTTAACATTAATTGCAATGCTTTTCTTGCTTTTGCTAATTGTGAGCGACTCGTTCCTTCGTCTATTTGAAGGGTTTCCGCGATTTCTTTATGAGAGAAGCCCTCTATGGCATATAAGTTAAATACCATTCTGTAACCCACCGGAAGTTGTTCAATAAGCTTTAATAATTGATTGACATTCAGCTGGTCAAACGAATTGTCTTGATATCCAATTTCATATTCTGCCTCACTAATATCTGTCCAAATATTCTTTCTTGCACGAATTTTATTGATAGAAATATTCACGGCAACACGACGCATCCACGTTTCAAGAGAACTCTGAAATCTAAAATCTCCCAATTTGTCGTATATTTTCACAAACGTTTCCATGAGTGCATCTTCAGCTTCTTCTTGATTTTGACAATATCGCAAACACAATGCCATGATTTTCCTGGAATATTTGTCCCACAGCAATCGCTGGCATTTCCGGTCTTCCCGTATACATCCTTCTACCAGTTCCTTGTCTGTCATTCCAAAAATTCATTTCAGTTTTTCGGCTTACGTAATGTTTAGACATACGATGATTGAAAAACGTGGCTTGCAACTATGTAATTTTCACAAAAAAAGTACTTTTTTCTTTTAAAAACATATTTTCCTCTTTTCAGAATGAAAATTATGCTTTTCCACAACAAATGAAAACTAAATGGTAAAAAATTCAACTATCTGTCTTTTTTTTGCATTGAATGAGATTTAAGTATTGCATCTTTTGTATAATTCTATTTTCTTACAACCTGTCTTTCAATTATTTGGAGGGACAAGGGCGTCCGAGGAGTTCCAAGCAGTACAACCAACAATTTACGCATCCTAAATTTGACTATCCAAGTTTGAAGGCAAGCGAGCGTTGGGCAGACAGCCTCCTTTCTACCTTAAATTTCAAACAGTTAATAGGTCAAACTTTGATGATTCCAGCCTGGTCTCGATCGCTCAAGTCTGATAGCATTGTTACGAAAGCAATACAAAATCAAGAAGTTGGAGGTATAATATTTTTCCAAGGAAGTCCATATGCCCAAGCATATCTTCAGAACTTTTACCAACAATCATCAAAAATTCCACTACTCATCAGTATTGATGGCGAATGGGGACTTTCAATGAGATTGAACCAGGTAAAAAAATTTCCATTTCAAATGACATTGGCTGCGTCGAAAGATCCTTTGTATTGCTACCATGTTGGATATGCCATTGGATTACAATGCAGAAGAATGGGAGTGTTTTTAAATTATGCACCCGATGTAGATGTTAATATCAATCCAGAAAATCCAATTATTGGTTTTAGAAGCTTTGGCGATAATCCAGAAACCATATCTCTGTTGGCAAAAGAAATCAGCCGTGGAATGGAAGATGCCGGTGTTTACAGTTGTGCTAAACATTTTCCGGGACATGGAAATACAAAGGCAGATAGCCACAAAGAGCTTCCAGTAGTGAGCCACAACGATGAATCACTTGAGAAAGAAATTGAACCTTTTATCAACATGATTGATCAAAATGTAAAAAGTATCATGATTGGTCATCTATGCATTCCATTTCTCGATTCAACACCAAATTTACCGGCATCATTATCGCGTAAAATTGTCAACGACCTACTCATTAACAAGCTCAATTACAATGGTTTGGTCATAACCGATGCGCTTAATATGAAGGGCATCACCAGTATTTACAAACCAGAAATTGCTGCAATGAAAGCGCTCATTGCGGGTAATGACATTTTGTGTTTCCCTGAAAATTTAGAAGCAATTTTACAAAAGGCTAAAGAATTCAAAGACAGTGGGTGGATTGATAGCCAACAAATTGCCAATTCTGTGAGGAAAATTCTAATTGCAAAACATCAATTGAAACTGCATGAAAATCGTTTTGTGGAGACAGAAAATTTGCAAAAAGATTTGGATGAAATATTTGCAAATTTCGAAAAAAACGTTGCAGGAACTTCAACAAATCAATGGAAAAATACAGATGAATACGCAAGAAAAAGTGTTCTCGTTTTAAATAACAAAGGGCTTCCTCTCACTCAACACACTAAAAAAACCATCAATGTAATCAGCTATGGCACAGATGTGCCGGTTGAATTCATCAACCAAGTTTCTGACTATCATAAAATCAATTGGATTAAATTTGATGGCACAAATGCTCAATTGGATTCTAATTTAAAACAAAGAAAAATCAATATTCTAGCGGCACCGCTCATTGTTGTTAACAGCAGTCAACCACTTTGGGGCGAGCGTTCTCGTAGAATGTCAACCAATCTCGATTTGTTTTTCAAGAGAGACACACTGCCTGAACAAACCATCCTCGTTCAATTGGGAAATCTATATGCAATTAAAAATCTCCCCAAGAAATATACGGTGATTATTGGCCATGAAAATGGAGAATCCTTCCAAAGGGCCTCTGCCGATTTAATTTTTGGAGAATTTGCATCAACTGCAGTTTTGCCCGCTAAAATTAGCGAAACATGGACTTCTTCAGATTTGTCAACCCTTCCAAAGCCACATAAATATTTCAATTTTGTTCACCCCCAAGAAGCAGGATTTAAACAAAGAGTTGAAGATCAACTCCAAACGTTTAACTACCTTAATTCTTTAATAGACAAAAAGGTGGCTACAGCAATACAACTCCTTGTGTTAAAAAATGGCCAGGTTATCAATGAATTTAATGTTGGTTATAATCCGGTGGATTCGGGAGGAAAAATCATCAAAAAGCCCATCACTAGCGAACATATTTTTGACTTGGCAAGCATCACTAAGGTGGCTTCAACTACCTTGGCAATGATGAAATTGTACGATAAAATGAAGTACAAATTACACGTCCCAATTAAAAAATATTGGGAAGATGCCGAAAAATACCCTTGGGGCGTTTTGAGTATCGAGGATTTTTTAACCCACAGATCCGGTTTACCAGCCTTTTTACCACTCACCGATAAAATAAAGAAAGATAGCACTTTAAAGATTTCAAAGTCATACAAAATACTCATCGATACTGTAAAAAAAGATACTCAATTTTACACCTTGCAGTTAGGAGATTCATGTTTTATTGAAAAACGTTATACCGATAGTGTTTGGAAATGGACCACCCAAACCCAACCAAACAATGTCTATACCTATAAATATAGCGATTTAAACATGATTATTTTGGCGAAGTGGATTGAACATGTCGCCAAAATGCCGATTGATTCTTTTGTGGAAATGCATTTTTACAAACCAATGGGACTCACGAAGCTCACCTACAAACCCATAGAAAAAGGATTGAAGCAGTTTATTTTACCGTCGGGAATTGATTTAATTTGGCCTCGTGGAACCATTCGTGGAATTGTTCATGACCCCAGCGCCTCCTTACTCGGTGGTGTTTCAGGCAATGCAGGTTTGTTTGGAAATAGCCGTGATTTGGCAAAAATCATGCAAATGCTCCTCGATGAAGGTGAATTCCAAGATAAACAATACATTTCGGCATCAACAATCAAACTTTTTACCCGTACCCACTACAATAAATTGTACCCAAGTAATTACAGAGGACTTGGATTTGATAAACCAAACGGTTATCCAAATCACCTTAAAAGCGCCCCTGTAAGCTCAGGACATATTACAGCTTCTAATATTTTCGATGATGCACCCGAATCTATATTCGGACATAGCGGATTTACCGGTACTTGGGCATGGGCCGACCCAGATAAAGATTTGGTTTTTATCTTTTTATCGAACCGCACCTACCCAAATGATGCAAATACTACCCTCATTAAAGAAGGCATTAGAGGAAAGTTACTCAAAATGTATTACGATGATTTAGAATGATTTAACCAATAAAATCCACGATTGTTGCTCCCCCTAAATTCCCGCTACTCATGAGCAGCAATACATTCTTTTCATCGGTTTGAATGGATTGTTTTACTGCAGTTTGCATCAGTGAAACATCTGAAAACACAGTCACGTTCCCCATTCGTTCCTTGATGGTTTCTGCGCTTGGCACAGGCATTCGCTTTAGTTCAAACACATGTGGATCAAACAATACAAAGACTTGATCTGCTTCCGACATGGTTTGGTTGTATTGTACCATAAATTCAGGCATTAAACTACTAAATGTATGCAGTTCAAAAACTGCAATGAAATTTCGTTCTGGAAACTGTTCTCGAACCGCAGACACAGATGCCTGGACTTTGCTTGGGGCGTGTGCAAAATCGCGAATTACAAGCATATTTTCAGTCTCATATACTTTTTCAAGTCTTTTGGCAGTACCCGGAAAATCCGACAAAGATTTCCAAGCCACACTTCTGTCTATCCCAATTTTTACTGCAAGTTCAACAACTCCGGCAGCATTTTCTATGTTGTGTTTCCCAAAAATATTGAGGGTTATTTTTTCATTTTTGAGGGACACCTCCACCCCATTTTCAGAGATGTCATATAAAGGAGCATTGTAGGCTTGCGAGATTCCCTTGTGCTTTTCAGACAGCTTTTGCAAATATTGATCATTCCCGTAATAAAAATATCCCTCCGAAATAGTATCCAAATAAATTTGAAACTGTTCAATATAATTTTCAAAAGTTGGAAAAACATTAATATGATCCCATGCAATTCCCGTAATCATTGAAAATTGTGGTTTGTAGTGCCAAAATTTGGGAGTTCTATCAATTGGAGATGTTAGGTATTCATCGCCCTCTATGACCATTAAAGGTGCGTCAGTGAGTCGTACCATTCGATCGAATCCAGGCAACAATGAACCCACCAAATAATCTGCGTCTATCTGATTCTTTTTCAGAATGTGCATGAGCATTGCCGTTGAGGTTGTTTTACCATGGCTACCTGCTATCACGATCCTTTGTTTGTTTTGAGCGTGATGGTAAATAAATTCGGGGAAAGAAAATATTTTCAAACCCAATTCTTGGGCTTTTAACAATTCTGGATTATCTGATTTGGCATGCATGCCAAGAATGATTGCGTCAATATTTTTGGCAATTTTTTCAGGATACCAACCAAAAGATTCAGGTAAAATTCCAGCTGCCGCGAGACGACTTTTTGCAGGGTCAAAAATCTCGTCATCACTGCCTGTAACTTCATTTCCAAGCGCCTTCAATTCCAATGCTAAGTTGTGCATAACCGCACCTCCAATGGCTACAAAATGGTATCGACTCATGCCACGAATCTAAAAAGGATTTTGCAGAATTAAACAATTGGCTAGAAAAATTGTATTTTTGCAGTAAATTGTATTAGAACAATGAAAATTTTAGTTTGTATCAGTGTTGTACCAGATACCACAACCAAGATTACGTTTACAGATAACGACACCCAATTCAACAAAAATGGGGTTCAGTATATTGTAAACCCGTACGACGAATTAGCCGTTACAAGAGCACTAGAAATTGCGGAAGCAAACAACGGAACTGTTACCATTGTTCACGTTGGTGAAGCCGACAGCGAACCATCAATCAGAAAAGCTTTGAGTATGGGTGCCCATGAGGCCATTCGTATCAATGCAATTCCAGTTGATGCTCAATTTGTTGCCGAAGAAATTGCGAAAATTGCAACTGGTTACGATTTAATATTAACAGGCAGAGAAAGTATAGACTACAATGGTGGGGCTGTATGCGGACTGTTGGGTGCAATGCTAAACATTCCTTCAATTAATGTTGTGACGAGGATTGATTATGATGGTGCAGCGTTTACCTTTGATCGCGATATCGACGGCGGACGTGAAACCGTTACCTGTTCAGGACCATTGGTTGCAAGTGCTCAAAAAGACCTTTGCGAACCACGAATTCCAAACATGCGTGGCATCATGGCAGCAAGAACCAAACCATTACAAATCATTGAAGCTTCGGTATCAAACCAAGCTGTGAATTACCAATCATATTCATTACCAGCAGCCAAAAGTGGAGTGAAATTAATCGACCCTTCGAATGCAGCTGAGTTAATCAACATTCTTAAAAACGAAGTTAAAGTTATCTAATTATGAGTATTGTAGTTTTTGCGGAATCTTCCGATAATCAATTTAAAAAATCAACCTTCGAAGCAGTTTCTTATGCAAGAGAAATTGGTCAAAAATTAGGCAAAGATGTTGTTGCTGTCAATATTTCTAGCATCTCTGACTCGGCAATTCTAGGTCAGTACGGTGCAGCAAAGGTATTGAATTGCAACAACACCGACGGATTTACCTCCGATGCTAGTTCTCAGCTATTCGCAGATATCTGCAAACAAGTTGGTGCCAGTGTGGTGGTGATTTCAAATACTTATGTTGGAAAATCTTTGGCCCCAAGAATTGCTGTCTCATTGAACGCATCTTTGGCATCCAACGTCATTTCTGTTCCCGACACAAGCAATGGATTTTCAGTGAAAAGAGGTGTTTTCTCGGGTAAAGCTTTCGCCATGGTGAATTTAAACCGTGATGTAAAAGTTTTAGCCATCACTCCTAACTCCTTTGATATCAATACTAACAGCAGTGATTGTCCTACTGAAAATATCACCGCAAGTTCAAGTCCCTCAAAAATTTCTATCATCGCTGTGAACAAGGTAACGGGTAAAATTCCGTTAACAGAAGCAGAATTAGTTGTGAGTGGCGGAAGAGGAATGAAAGGGCCTGAACATTGGGGAATGATCGAGGAAATGGCGTCACTTTTAGGTGCCGCAACTGCTTGTTCTAAGCCAGTGAGCGACATGGGATGGAGACCACACAGCGAACACGTGGGTCAAACCGGAATTACCATCAAACCAAATTTATACATAGCCATTGGTATTTCTGGAGCTATCCAACATTTAGCGGGTGTAAGCTCTAGTAAAACCATTGTTGCCATTAACAAAGATCCTGAAGCGCCATTCTTTAAGAGCGCTGATTATGGAATTGTTGGCGATGCTTTCGAAGTACTTCCGCAATTGATTTCTGCCTTAAAAAATTAATTCAATGTCGAGAAAGGTTGAAGTTTTTATCAAGAATATTTTACCGGCCCATTCACATGGCGCCTATACCTTGGTATTACATAGCCCTTCATCGATAATTCAACTCCCGGTAT
>CAZYBT010000096.1:0-9539 GCA_964645755.1 uncultured Rhizobium sp. | reverse complement strand
AAATTGTCGTGCAAAATAAAATAACCAAGATCCGATTCTTGGTACCTTTCACTCTTGTATTCCCACAACAAATTCATCAAGCAAAATTGCACATTTTAAATCGACTTCACAAGTGATTTAATTATCTTGCATCCATGTTTAAAAAACCCACGTTTTTTGCAATTTTTTATTCATTTCTTTTTTGCAATTTCTGCAACAGCCAAAACCAAACAGAATTTGATCATCCGCCCTCTGCCCCCACTGAGCCATATTCCAACAGCAGACCATCAAATCAATTTGATAGGGATATGTGGGATACCCCAAATTTCGACGACCTTCACAATTCATCAAATCCCACCTATTGGAAAAATAAAAAACCTTATGAAGGCTATTGGCAACAAGATGTCTATTATAAAATTCAAGCTTATTTAAACGATACTTTCGAATACATTAAAGGTGGTGAACGCATTACATATTACAACAATAGCCCCAATACACTCACTGAGGCCTATTTTAACCTCTATCAAAACGCTTTTAATAAAAATAGCCTTACCAGCAAACTATACGAAATCAACAAAACAAAAGTTACCCATGGTCCTTACGAAGAAAATAATCAGAGCATCGAAATTACTTCTTTCACGATCAACAATGAGCCCATTAAATTTACCATTCACAACACCATTCTGAAAATCAAATTACCTTACCCTCTCAAACCAGGTGAAAAAATAAACTTCAATATCGATTTTATTACCTATTTCGACCGTGGGAGTATCCGACGACGCATGAAAGTTTTTGACCATCACGGTTACAAACATTTTAACGGATGCCAATGGTTCCCAAAAATCTGTGTCTACGATCGAAAATTTACCTGGGCAACAGATCAACACCTTGAAAAAGAATTCTATGGCGATTTTGGCGTGTTTGATGTGCAACTCGATCTGCCAGCCCATTACATTGCCGAAGCAACAGGAAATTTGATGAACGCCAATACTGTTCTGCCTTCGTCCCTCAGAAAAAAAATAGACCTTTCCAATTTCGAAAAAAAACCCATCGGCGAGCAACCTTCCGTGATCATCAAACCTTCTGCCGATAGAAAAAAATGGTGGTTTCATGCAACCAATGTTCACGACTTTGCATGGACAGCCGACCCAACCTACAGAATTGGTGAAACAGAATATAAAGGCATCAAATGCATCGCCATAGCCCAGGAAAATAATGCCGCCGGGTGGATTAAAACACCCAAATATTTGGCCAACGTCATTGGACTTTATAGTCGCGACTTTGGAAGCTACGACTACCCTAAAATTGTGGCCGCCGATGCCGAAGATGGAATGGAATACCCCATGATTACCATGGTTGGTGGACTCTTTCCCAATCATCGAAATGTAATTGCCCATGAAGTCGGTCATAACTGGTTTTATGGTATGATTGGTTCCAACGAAACTTACCGCGCCGCCCTAGATGAAGGATTTACCCAATTCATCAATACTTGGTGCCTCAAATACATGGGAATTGAATCTTTCCCGGAATATTCCCGTGCCTATGCCGGTTATATTGAAGATGCTATGGATGGCACCGATTTACCACTAAATACCCATTCTAATGAATTCAGTAGTGCCATTGGTCACGGTGGAGGGTATAAGTATGTTTACTTCAAAACAGCAACCATGCTCTTTAATTTACAATACTATTTGGGGGATTCTGTTTTCTTGAAATCCTTCCAAAAATATATCTCCGATTGGAAGTTTTGCCACCCCTATATCGAAGATTTCCGAAATTCTATCATCCAAGCTGCTCAAACCGATCTCAATAAATTCTTTGATCAATGGCTCGAAACTACCGCTCACTGTGATTACAGTATCAAATCCGTGAAAAAAGTTCCAATCAAACAAGATAAGCAGAACTACAATGATTTTCTTTATGACATCACCATCGAAAGAAAAGGAAATATGGTCATGCCTGTCAACTTGGATATTGTGCTCATTGCCAAAAATCCTTCCCTTGTTCCCAAAAATAAACAAGTTTCCATCACCAAAATTACCATTCCCGTTTCTAACTTTCAAAATCCTGAACGCATGAACGTTGAACCTTGGATTGGTTGGGACCGCATCAATCCCAACTATTCCTGCAAGATTTTTGTGCCTCAAGGCTATGAACTTATGCAGCTTTGGATCGATCAATCTGGCCGCCTTGCCGATATCGATCGCTCAAATAACATCTGGAAAAACCGAGTTCAGTGGCAATTCGACTATGGAAATGGCGCCAATGAATCTTATTTAGGTAGTTATGAGGGACTTTGGAGGCCAGCAATTACTCAAAATCCGTTCAATGGAACCATGCTCGGTGCCAAAATTAGCGGTCAATATGCCGCACGGAAACATGTATTCAACCTCGAAACTTATTATTCCCTCAACAACACTCAAAACGAATCGTTCTTACTCACAAATAGAGGCTCACAATCATTGAGTTACCGACTCGATTACCAACATACAATTAGAAAAAATGGCACTTATTTCTTGCAAAGTCAATTCTATAATAACATTTCCATTCAATCTCTGGGTTGGAAAATGAAAATACTCAACCATGAGTTTGGATTGTACGGAAAATCAATGTACAATTTCTTCCATGAAAACAATGAAAATAACGCAAACTCATCGAGTATTTTCAGTCAAAAACTCAATGGCTTCATTCAAAATCAAGGCTTCTGGAGCAATGCCCAAAATGTTAGTCTCAACTTATTTTATAACAAAGATTACAGCGGTTGGGGACAATTGGGCAAGCTAGAATTTGAAATGCGAATGCCATCTCCTTGGAGCGAAACCCAATTTGGATATGTAAAAGCCTCATGGAAGCATAAAAAACCATTGGGCAAATTCAATTTAAAATCAAGAACATTTTTACAAATTGGTGGCGGCAACAATCCAACAGCGGAATCAGCACTTTATGCTAATGGAGCCAACCCCGAAGAACTCATGAACAACAAAATCATGAGAGATTTTGGGTTTGCAAATATCAATACCCATTTTGGAGGAGGTTTGAATCTAAGAGGTTACACAAATACACCCATTGCAATTCAACAAAACGACACCACAATAGCCTTTTTTAGGGGAAATTCAGGTGCATCTGTCAATGTTGAACTTGAACTTCCAAGCATCCGTTTTAAAAAACCGTTATTGAGGTGGTTGCTCATACAACCCTATCTCTTCGGCGACGCGGGAATCATTTCATTGCCTATTAACAACAAACCAGTGTACAGCCCCCTTATTGCAGACGCCGGATTGGGTGCACTTTTTAGCATCAATTTAAACAATAAAACTGTTTTTGGCGGACATCCAATTGCCAAAGGAATTCTCAACGAAGTTAAACCCATTAACATTCGGGTTGATTTTCCTATTTTCATGAATATAACCAAAAAAACCGACAATTACAACCAATTTAGGTTCAGAATTGGCATAGAACGCGCATTTTAACATGAAATTATTTGCAAAAATCATCACATATATCACGTTTCCAGGCCTGTGGGCCGTTCTTGGCGTGTATTTTTTGTCAAAAATTGACATTTCTAGTGTTTTGGAAATTTCTGAAAAAACACAAGCACAAATGCTCACAATGAGCCTGCTGATGTATGTCATTATCCCCATGCTTTTTGTGTACTTTATGGTTTACAAAAAGCGGTTCAAATCTATCCAATTATCAAATGTCAATGAACGCAAAATTGCCGTTCCTTTTGCTCTACTTTCAGCCGTTTTAATGATGGTATTCACCCATCAAATCATTCGAACAAAACCGAATCTCATTCAATACCATAAAATTCTAAACGTACACCCTTTGTTTGAATGGGAACAGTTGGTCATTTTATCCCTACTCATTCAAACACTTTTTGTGTTCATGAATTTCAAAATATCCATTCACATGCTTTCAATTACTGCATTTACAACTTTTGTTTATAGAGAGGTTGGCAGAATAAAATCATCGATTCAAGGCGATTGTATAGTCGGAGAAAATTTTTATCATTGGCCACAAGCATTGCTTAAACCAGAGAATTTGAATTTACTCATTGTTGGGCTTATTGTATTGTCGGGACTGGTTTTTATTGCCAGGAAAATTCTTAAAGCACATACCTACCAAGAATTAATCATTGGCAGCATCGTAGGAATTTCTATTACATTTGTAAATTCAATTTTGTTATATTTATTATGGACTTAACTTGCGTTTTATACGAGAAAAAAGGCAACATTGCCTATGTGACATTAAACAGACCCGACGTTTTTAATGCCTTCAACGACGAACAAAGCTACGACATGCAAGCAGTGTTCAAAGAAATAAAAAAAGACAGTGAAGTTCGCGTTGTGGTGCTTACCGGCGCAGGAAAAGCATTTTGCAGCGGACAAGACTTGAAAGCCATTGCGGGTTCTAAAAATCGTTCCCTATCCGATAGCCTTTATAAAAGATACAATCCTATCATCAAAGCAATGAGAGAGTTGCCAAAACCAATCATCTGCCGACTCAATGGCGTTGCTGCCGGAGCCGGTGCCTCTCTTGCATTAGCCTGTGATTTCATTGTTGCCTCTGAAAAAGCTTCCCTCATTGAAGTTTTTGTAAACGTTGGTCTAGTTCCTGACTCTGGTAGTTCTTATTTCTTACCTAAAGCCATAAGTCCTGCTCGTGCCTTTGAAATGGCAACCATGGCCCCTAAAATTTCTGCACAACAAGCACTTGAATGGGGACTCATTAACCGAGTTGCTTCCGAAGAAGAATTGGACAATACCGTACAACAAATTGCCGACTATTATGCCCAAGCTCCAACTTTATCGATTGGTATGATCAAGGCCATGCTCAACAAAGCCGCCCATTCAGACCTTGACACCATGTTGCAGTACGAAGCTTATTGCCAAGAAATTGCCGGTCGATCTGAAGATTACAAAGAAGGTGTTACTGCCTTTAATGAAAAGAGAAAACCTGAATTCAAAGGAAAATAACTTGAATTTAAAGTTGAAGGTTTACCGTATAGAGTTTTTAGATGATTGATTTTTAAGGCATTACATCATTCCCTCGCGGGTTTTTTGAAATCCATCAACTTTGGTTAATATGAGATGTATACACCAATTTATAATTTTCGCTATTGACTTTTATCAAGAACACAATTTCGGTAACTTTTAGTGCCTGAATACGTTTAAAACAGTATATTCACAAAATTTAAATCTAATATTTACCCAAATTCCACATGAAAAATATCCTTTTTTCTATTTTACTTTTCTCAGTCTTTATTTCTGCATGTCGGAAATTGGATACTCCACAAGATACTTTAAATCCTGATTGGACAACCGAATCTCATGGTAACGCCACTCCAAATTATTCTATCGTTTTCCCTCAAAATGATGTAAATCAACTTGAAATCATCATTGGTGAAACCAACTGGACAGCCATCAAAAATAACATGAAAAAACTGTATGGCGTTGATTTTGGGGTTGGTGGTGGCGGCCCTCCAGGTAGTTTCCCTACCACCGAACCCGATTATGTTACCTGCACCGTGAAATTTAAAGGGAAAACGTGGAACCATGTTGGCTTCAGACTCAAAGGCAATTCTACCCTCTCTCAAGCGTGGAAAAGTGGCAACTATAAACTCCCTTTCCGTTTGAACTTCGATAAATTTGAAGACCAATATCCCTCAATAAAAAATCAGAAATTTTACGGATTCAAAGACTTATCATTTTCTCCCGGTGCCAAAGATCAATCGCTTATTCGTGAAAAAATAACCGCCGATATCTTCAGAATGGCCAATATTCCTGCTCCCCAAACTGCTTTCTATAGAACTTCTATTGATTTTGGCGGGGGACTCAAATACTGTGGAATTTATTGTGCCGTGGAACTCCCCGACGACAATATGTGCAAAAGCCAACTCGGTGAAGAATCTGGAAATCTTTATAAACCCGAATCAAAATTACTATCGTTCCTGCAAACCGAATTTGAAAAGAAAAACAACGAACTTCTTGGCGATTTCTCAGATGTTCAAACGTTCGTTTCTGCCCTAAACAACCCGCTAAGAAAAACAGATACTGCACAATGGCGCACCAATTTAGAAGCAGTTTTCAATATGGATCACTTTACCAAATGGTTGGCAGCCAATAACATGATCGTGAATTGGGATACCTATGGAGCCATGGCTCATAACTATTATTTATACAATCATTCAAGCAAAAAATTGATGTGGTTGCCTTGGGACAATAACGAGGCGCTCTCAAAAAGCCCCGGAGTTACCGGAACGTCATCTGGAGGTCCAGGCCCAGCTCCAGGACTATCTCTCACAATGAATGAAGTTTCATCGGCTTGGCCATTGATCCATTTTGTTGCAAATGATGCTGCGTATTTTGCGAAATATAAAAATCACTTACGCGATTTTAAAAACAATGTTTTTACCGAAACAACCATTTCATCGATGATTGAAAACGCTTACGTCCTCATCACACCTTATGTTATTGGCCCCGACGGTGAAAAAACAGGTTATACCTATCTTATAAGCAGCGCATCCTACACCGCTGAAAAAACCAACCTGCTAAATCATGTCAAAAGCCGAATTGCTTTGGTGAACACATTTGTTCCATAATCCTCATAAACCATTTAATCTTTCTAACCCCGCCAAACACTTTTAATCCTTCTAACCCCACCTAATCCATTTTACCCTTCTAATCCATTTAATCCCAATTAAATTGAGAACAAATTATATTCTAACAATCGTCACTTGCTTATCATTGCTTTCAGCAACAAGCACTGCGCAAACTTCCTTTAATGACCCGTCCGACAATCAAGTTTGGACAGGTCTACAATTGAAATACTACGATCTGATTCCAAAATTATCAGTTGAAGTCAATTACCAACAACGTTATTGGAACAATGCCGGTAATTTAAAGGGACATTACAGCGGTTTAGAATTTGGATACAAAATCAATCGTTTTATAGACATACTCGCAGATTACAGATTGGTTTTGAGGGACAAAGGTCAGTACCACCGATTTTCGCTTGGAGCCAATTATGAGCGGAAATTTTTTAGCCCAAATTTTAAATTAGCCGGAAGATTACTCGTTCAAAACCAATACCAAGATTACACCGACCAAATCAATGCAATCAAACCCGATGAGCGTTTCATCTATTACCGTGGAAGGCTCAAAGGAAGTTACAAAATCAGTAAAAAAATTGATGTGTATGCTTCCGTTGAACCCATTTTTAGGGTAGGTGGTGTTTTCATTGTCGACAATTGGCGCAGCCAATTGGGCTTCACCTTCGATATCACCAAAAAGTTAAAATCCGACCTGTATTTTATCTACAGAGAAGATTACGCAAAAGCCACATACAACCGATATTTTTATATCTCCGGCTTAAACCTATCGTATAAACTAAACAGAAATCCTAAATGGTTCAAACCCGTTGTAAACGAATTCTAATCCTCCTAATCCACTTAATCTCCCTAACCCTCCTAATCTCTCCCTAACCTTCCTAATCCCCTTAATCTCCCTAATCTCTCTAACCCCTCTAACCCTTTTTTTAAAGACCCATCATCCCTTCTCGGTCTAAACTCCTAAAATGGATCGCTTCAGCGATATGAGCAATTTGAATGTCATCGGAATCTGCTAAATCGGCAATTGTTCGACTTAGTTTCAAAATTTTATCATAAGCCCTTGCACTCAAATTCAACTTTTGCATCGCTGCCTTCAGCAATATTTGACCAGCCGCAGGAATCTCACAATACTCATGTACCCTGTTTCCCGGCATCATGGCATTGCAGAAAATACCATTTTCTCCTTTAAATCTCTCCTCCTGCTTTTGCCGTGCCCGAATTACCCTCTCGCGGATGACAGCACTGCTCTCTCCACTACTTTTGCGCATTGTTAACTCATCATGCGTTACGGGCGTTACCTCAATGTGAATGTCGATTCTATCCAACAACGGTCCACTTATTTTTCCCATATACCGACTCACCGCACCAGGAGCACATGTGCACGCTTTTGTTGGATGATTGTGATATCCGCAGGGACAAGGATTCATACTTGCAACCATCATGAAAGACGCTGGATAATCAACTGTCCAACGTGATCTCGAAATAGTTACCTTTCGCTCTTCTAATGGTTGCCTTAACACCTCCAAAACAGAACGCTTAAATTCTGGCAACTCATCTAAAAATAATACCCCATGATGTGCCAAAGATATTTCTCCTGGCTGCGGTGAAGTACCTCCGCCAACTAAAGCCACATCGCTAATTGAATGGTGTGGCGACCTGAACGGTCGCACAGCCATCAACGACGAATTTCTACCCAATTTACCTGCAACAGAGTGAATTTTTGTTGTCTCCAAAGATTCATGCAATGTCATTGGCGGCATAATTGAGGGCAAACGCTTCGCTAACATCGTTTTACCAGCTCCCGGAGGACCAAACAAAATCAAATTATGACCACCAGCTGCCGCAATTTCCATTGCCCTTTTGATATTTTCCTGTCCCTGAACATCTTGAAAATCAACATCATAATCATTCAACGACTCTTCAAACTCAGCCCTTGGGTCAACAAATTCCCTCTCTAGTTGAATTTCCCCTGATAAAAAATCCACCACCTGCCTGAGATTGTCTACACCATATACTTCTAAATCCTTTACAATGGCTGCCTCACGAGCATTTTCCCTCGGTAAAATAAATCCCTTGAATTTGTCCTTCATTGCTTGAATGGCAATAGGCAAAGACCCCTTTATGGGCATCACACTACCATCCAAACCCAATTCCCCCATAATCACATAATCAGCCAACCTATCATCTGTCAACTGAAAACTTGCTGCCAACATCGTTACCGCAATGGGTAAATCATAAGCACTTCCCTCTTTTCGAATATCGGCAGGAGCCAAATTGATCACGATTTTTTGCCTTAAAGGCTCAAATCCAGAATTTCGAATCGCTGCATCACAACGAAACAAACTCTCCCGAACTGCCACATCAGGCAATCCTATAATAAACGTTGCAAACTCAGGCGTTGTAGTGGCATTGGCCTCCACAATAACTTTCGTAGCATTCACCCCATGCAACGCCGATGCATATCCCTTCACTACCATATCTTTCGCTACCCTTCTTCAATTTATAAAATTACCTGTCCTCGTAAAACTTGCAAACCAATATTGTTTACATTTTTTAACTTTTCATCACGCATGTTCTGGTTAAACTCAATCACATACTCACCTTTTGCTAATTTCAAGTTTTTCAAAAAAGGCTCCTGAAAACTTACCAAATTCGAAACCCCTTGACCCGTCCACTTTCCTAAATTATCAGACAAAACCAATTGGAATTGATTCTTCTGCTGGAATTTATTCGGACCCTTAATTGAGTAAATCATCCATATATTACTGTATGCGTAATCACCAGTAATTCTAAGTCCACAATTAATGGTATAATAATGCTGATCGTCAGTAATCGTGAACTTGAACTTCTTACGGTCCTTCCAATCCCAACCACCCGCATCAACCGAGGTAAACTCTTCAAAAACAATGTTCTTTGAAGTGCTACAACTTGGAACTAAAATTGCAAA
>CAZYBT010000095.1:0-9643 GCA_964645755.1 uncultured Rhizobium sp. | reverse complement strand
TAAAAATATCACGCGCAAAAAAAATGGCCCTTGTGGAGGCCATTGATAAAATTGCTTAGTAATAGGTTAACACTTTCTTGCAATTGCGCGTAATGCAGCATCCACAATGTCTTGATTCTCTAAGTGGTACTTCACTAAAAGCTCATCTGGGGTACCACTTTCTCCAAAACTATCATTAACAGCTACCATTTCCAATGGAGTTGGCATTTTTAAAGCCAATAATTGAGCAATACTGTCTCCCATTCCACCGTTCATTTGGTGTTCTTCGGCTGTAACAACGCAACCTGTTTTTTTTGCAGATTCAATGACTGCATCAACATCTAGCGGTTTAATCGTATGAATGTTGATTATTTCAGCGCTTATACCTCTTTCAGCCAAAATCGCTCCTGCTTCAATGGCTTTCCAAACTAAATGTCCCGTTGCAAAAATACTCACGTCTGTTCCCTCATTGAGCATTAAAGCCTTGCCAATGATAAAGGGCGTATCTTCAGAAATAAATACTGGCCATTTTGGTCTACCAAAACGCAAATATACAGGACCATGCATTTTTGAAATTGCGATGGTTGCTGCTTTAGTTTGATTATAGTCGCATGGATTGATCACTGTCATTCCTGGTAACATTTTCATCAATCCAATATCTTCTAAAATTTGATGAGTTGCACCATCTTCCCCTAAGGTTAAACCGGCATGAGAGGCGCATATCTTTACATTTGTATGGCTATATGCAATGCTTTGTCTGATTTGATCGTATACCCTTCCGGTTGAAAAATTCGCGAAGGTTCCAGTAAATGGAATTTTTCCTCCGATAGCCAAGCCCGCTGCAACACCCATCATATTGGCTTCCGCTATTCCAGCTTGGAAAAATCGAGTTGGATACTTGTCTTTGAATGCATCCATCATCAATGAACCTGTTAGATCGGCGCACAATGCCACCACATTTTCGTTTTCGTTTCCTGCTTCTAACAAACCAGCACCGAAACCACTTCGAGTGTCTTTGCTACCTAATATTTCGTATTTTTTCATTTTTTATAAAGATAGTTGAGTATTTATTCCTGATTGAACTTTAAATTCTTTCTTCTTGGTATACAATGTTCTAGTTTCACTTTTGGCTCGATATACCACCACATAATCACCTGGTTGAATTGTATGTAATTGCTTGGGTTGTGAACTATTAAAATCCATAACCCATACCATTTTTTCATTCATCTTCTGAAATACAGACGCTGAAATGTCCCTCGATATACTCAGTTGAACAAGCCCCGGCGAAGGAATCTCAACTGTTGTAGTTTGATTTTGCTTCACCCCAATGTTACTGTATTTGATTCTTGGCGTGCATAGAATTTCGACATCATAATTACCTGTAATGTATCGTTTTGTTGTGTTAAAATCTTGAACATTAACGGTTTCAAAAGTTCCATTTTTTCTCACAATTGCCAGTAAACGATTGTATCCATTAACACCACCCATTTTGAACAGCAAACTACCTTGCGGTGTACTCAAGGGCAAAATATTATGTTTACCTGCCACCATTTCAAATTTTTCCAAAACTACTGGTGGTAAAGTATGCGCAATCACCTTGTATTCCCTTACCGGGTCCAAATAAAGTGTGTCGGGAATTCCTTTTCCATTCATGGTATGAATCACATTATCGAGAATCATGCCAGTGTTAGCATCATGTAAGGTTAGAGGCACATCTGTTTCTCGGGGTAACCCTTGCGCATCAAGCAAATTAATTTGTACCGACGTATTGTTTAATGCTTGATTTACAATGATGCCAATGACTTTCTCAAATTCCACGGAATTTTCAGCATTGTAATATTTTCCAGCACAACTATATGTATTTTTAAAAGCTTCATTGTCTGTACCCAAGCCAATGATAAATGGTTTTAAAATGATGCCTTTCTTCTGGAGCTGTTCACTCACTTTACATGGATCTCCCCCGCATTCCTCTACACCATCTGTGATGATGATGATGATATTCCGCGCGTTTTTATCTTCAGGAAAATCTTTTGCTGATGCCAATAAAGATTGTGTGATAGAGGTAAATCCAAGAGGCTTTATTTGCCTCAATCGACCAATATATTGTTTGTGATTGTAAGGCGAAAAAGGCACCTCCAGTTTGGTGTCGTTGCAATCTCTTGCTTCATTTGGCTTGTTATGTCCAAAAACCCTTAATCCAACCTCAACATTCGGTACTGTTCTTAATGTATCTACGATTTGTGACATCAAAGTAACAGCCACTGACCATCTGTTACTTTGATCCATCTCCTGCAACATACTCCCACTTCCATCTAACAAGAATAAAATCCTCGTTTTCTTCCCCTTGAAACCATTGATCATTTGAGCACGACCAACCATAAACAAAGAGAGAAATAAAATGAAGAATATGCGTTTTTTCATTTTGTGGGACGTTTTAAGTGAAATTAATAATCACCCAAAGTTTCTGGCAATTGAGCCATTGCTTTTTCAAATTGTTCCTGGTTTGGAGCTTTACCATGCCAAGCATGCGAACCCATCATAAAATCAACACCTTGACCCATTTCTGTTTTCATGATAATCACAATTGGTTTTCCCATTCCCAACTTTGATTGTGCTTGCGGAATAACTGAATCAATGCTGTTAAAATCATTTCCATCCATCTCCAATACTTCCCAACCAAAAGCAAGAAACTTGCTCGATAATTCTGTAATACCCATTACATCTCCCGTGCTTCCGTCTATTTGCGCTTGGTTGAAATCAACTGTAACAATCATATTATCAACTTGGTAATGCTTTGAAAACATCACAGCTTCCCAAATTTGTCCTTCTTGTAATTCTCCATCACCAGTTAAAACCCAAACAGTACTTTGATCACCGGCCAACTTTTTTTGCAATGCCAAACCAGCCGCAACACTGATACCCTGACCCAATGATCCTGAAGCCACACGCACTCCCGGCAAACCCTCATGGGTTGTAGGATGTCCCTGCAATCGCGTATTGAGCTTTCTGAAAGTTGAAAGTTCACTCACTGGGAAATAACCACTACGTGCCAAAACACTGTAAAAAACGGGTGAAATATGTCCGTTACTCAAGAAAAATACATCCTCTTTGTTGCCAGTTAAATCAAATTTCTCAGGGTTATGCTTCATGTATTTGAAATACAACGCAGTTAAAAAATCCGTACATCCCAAAGAACCACCTGGATGGCCACTTTTCACGTCGTAAACCATTCTAATAATGTCTCTGCGAACTTGCGATGCAATTGTTTGTAACTCGGTAACAGTTTTCATAAAGGCACAAAAGTACTAACTGGAATTGTCAAAAAATACACTTTTTTTACTTTACACAAAAAATTATGAAAAACCCTTTGTTTTAGGTATATTTGCAAGTTAAATGCAAAAACTGTTGAAGTATTGGTTTCTAATCATTTTTGTGGTATTGTTTTCGTGCAGCGACTACAATAAAGTCTTTAAATCTAAGGATGCGCCATTGAAATATAAGAGAGCCATGGAGTTATATTCAAAGAAGGATTATATCAGAGCGGTGGGATTGTTTGATCAACTGAGAGACATTTACAAAAATTCCGATAGTCTAGAAACAGTATACTACCACACAGCAATGTGTTACTATCAGTTGAAAGATTATCAGTATGCTTCTATGTTTTTCAAGGATTTTACTGAGAATTTCACAAAAAGTTTTAGGTTAATCGAATGCGCTTACATGTCGCTTTATTGCGACTACCTGAATATTGGGAGTTTTGAGCTTGATCAATCAGACACAAAAGAAGTCATGGCTGCTATGCAAACCTTCACAAATTACTATCCTGACTCTGAATACACTCAAAAAATAAATGGATTGCTAGATGATTTAAGATCCAAATTGCAACAAAAAGAATACGCTCATGTTATCCAATACTTTAAAATGGGTGAATACAAGGCTGCAGTAACCTCTGCGAAAAACACGGTAAAAATGTTCCCAGATATCAAAGAACGAGAGGAACTCGAATTTTTAACGGTTAAATGTCAATACATTTATGCTATGAATAGCATTGAAAAGAAAAGAAAAGAAAGATTGGAAGAGGTTTTAACAAACTTCGAGGATTATAAATACAACAACGACAAAAACAGCAATCATTTCAGGGAAGCAGAAGAAATTAAATCCAAAGCTGAAAAAGAAATTAAATCATTAAAAGAATTATTATGAGCATCAATAAACAATCTCGCAATGCTGAAACACGCGATTTGCGTAAAATGGACCAAGAAACAGACAATGTTTATCTCACTACACTTGTTATTTCAAGAAGAGCCGATCAAATTGCAGAAAAACAAAAAGAAGAATTGCGCAATCGATTAGAACCATTTGCAAATGATGGTGATAATCTTGAAGAAATTCAAGAGAACAGAGAGCAAATTGAAATCTCTTTGATGTACGAGCGCATGCCAAAACCAACATTATTGGCAACTTCAGAATTTATTGAAAACAAAACCTACTGGAGAGTACCTGGTGCTCCAGAAAATGTTAAAGCATAAAAAAATATTGGTAGGAGTCACAGGCGGCATTGCCGCCTACAAACTCCCTCATTTTGTGCGCCTTCTCAAAAAATCAGGCGCGCAAGTGCAAGTTATTTGCACCCCCTCGGCATTGCAATTCGTAACGTCAGAAACACTATCTGTTGTATCAGAAAATCCCACACTTGTAAATTTCTTTGATGAAAAAACAGGAATGTGGAACCATCATGTTGAATTAGGTTTGTGGGCAGACGCATTGGTTATTGCTCCATGCGGTGCAAATACGCTCTCTAAAATGGTTCAAGGTACTTGCGACAATCTTTTGATCACCACTTATATGTCGGCAAGATGCCCAGTGTTCATCGCCCCAGCAATGGATTTGGATATGTTTCAGCAACCTTCCGTCATTCAAAACCTACAAATTCTTGGTCAGCGTGGTGTGAATATCATTGATGCAGAAATAGGACCACTTGCAAGTGGGCTAAACGGCAAAGGTAGAATGGCTGAACCCGAGACTATTTCTAACACTTTGTTGGAGTTCTTCAAACCACCCATTACTCAATGGATGGACAAATCTATCGTCATCACTGCAGGCCCAACGTATGAAGCAATTGACCCTGTGCGCTTTATAGGAAATTATAGCTCAGGGAAAATGGGTATATGTTTGGCACAAAAACTCATTGAATTGGGGGCTAATGTGCACCTTGTACTTGGTCCATCCCAAGAAATACCTCCTCAAAATTGCGAGGTAACCCATGTAACATCAGCCATGGAAATGTTACAAGCAACTCAAATTGCATTTGAAAAAGCAGACGGTCTCATCATGGCTGCCGCAGTAGCCGATTACCGACCGAAACAAATTTCAACCTCAAAAATTAAAAAAAATCAACAAGAACTTACCATAGAACTTGTTAAAAATCCTGATATTCTCAAATCATTGTCCCTCAAAAAAGAAAATCATCAATTTTGCGTGGGATTTGCCTTAGAAACCGATCATCAATTTGAGAATGCACTCAAAAAACTCAATGAAAAAGAACTAAACGCCATTGTTCTAAATTCGCCAAGTCATGATACCGGTTTTCAATCAAACACCAATCAAGTGAAAATAATTGGCAAAAATGGACAATTCGTGGACTCACAATTACAATCTAAAGAAGAAATTGCCGTTTTTATCTTAGACACCTTAAATTCGTGGATATTCGCATAAAATGAAAAAATTGTTTGTAACCTCCCTTTTCATATTTTTTTCTTGTCGTATTTTAAATGCTCAGGAAATCAAAGCAACCGTGCAATGTGTTGCTCCCAGGGTACAAATATCCGACAAACAAATCCTGACCACTTTACAAAACAGTTTGCAACAGTTTATTAGCAACCGTAAATGGACGGAGGAAAAATTCGAAATCCATGAAAAGATAGAAATATCTTTGTTTTTCGACATCAATCAAATTACTGATAACAATGAATTTCAGGGCACAGTGCAGTTACAAGTCATAAGACCTGTGTTAAATTCTACCTACAAAACAACCATCATGCAGTTCAATGATGATGATGTAACATTTGTGTATCGAGAATTTGAAAATCTCGATTACCAAGACAATCAAAATATCAACGATTTAACATCTTTGATGGCTTATTACGTAAACATTGCATTGGGATTGGATTTTGATAGCTATTCAGAGCTCAGTGGAACTCCTTATTTTGCAAAAGCTCAAAATATTGTCAATTTAATGGCGAACAAACCAGGTTGGAATCAAGGCGATGGAAAAGGATTCAGAAACCGATTTTATTTAGCAGAGAACCTCAATAACGCAAGATTCAAAGACTTCAGAATCTTAAACTACAACTACCACAGGAAAGGAATGGATAAATTCCAGCAAGATCCTGAACAAGCGAGAAAAAGTGTAACGGAGGCTATCAAACAATTGCAAGAATCAATCAAAGGAAACCAAAATTCTTTACTTCAGAAAGTGTTTTTCTTTACAAAATGGCCTGAGTTAATTGAAATATATAAAGGTGGTACTGTTCCAGAAAAGAGCAGTGCAGTTAAAATGCTCAGTGAGTTAGATCCTACCAACAACCAACGATACGAAAAAATACGGGGATGATCCTTACGGTTGATCAATTAAACTCAAAATTAGCCCAATTTATAACTGACAGCGGTTCAGACCAAGTTTTAGTGGTGACATCAATAGCCGCAAGAGTGCATTGTTTGAACCACCTATACAACCTAGAAACTTTCGAAATCGTAGAAGTTCCAAATGGAGATTCTTGCAAAACCATAGAAATTGCTCAAATGCTATGGTCTCAATTTCAACAATCAAAACTTACACGAAAATCAACCGTTGTAGCCGTTGGCGGTGGATCCGTATTGGATTTAACTGGATTTTGTGCTTCAACTTATATGCGTGGGGTAAATGTAGTGTATATTCCAACCACCCTACTTTCTCAGGTTGATAGCGCCGAAGGTGGTAAAACGGGGATTAATTTTGGTCACGTAAAAAATTTAATTGGTACCTTTAATCAGCCAACAATGATTTTGAATTGCACAAAGTTCCTCGAAACACTTCCAGCTCAAGAAATTCTCTCAGGTTGGGCCGAAATTGTGAAACATGGTATTCTTGAGGGACAATCTATCTGGAATTCAATTCAAAACGGATTGCTGCCAATTGATCATCCCAATTGGAATTCCCTTATCGAGCAAAATATTCGGTTTAAAAAATCCGTTGTAGAATCTGATTTCAAAGAATTAGGAAAACGAAAACTTTTGAACTTGGGTCATACAATTGGACATGCACTGGAGGCCCTAAACATGGATAACGCTGATTATAATCATGGTATTTGTGTGGCCAATGGAATTGTTATGGAAACCCAAATCTCTGCGGTTATGAACTTAACAAATGAATCTTTCTTGAATCAAATTAGCAATTTAATCTGGAGCGATTTCCCTAAAATACCCGTTGATCAAAACCAAATACCTCAATTGCTTGAACTGATTCAAGCAGATAAAAAAAATACCCATCAAAACCTGAATTTTACACTTCCGGTGTCCGTGGGTCATGTGAATTTTGATGTTCCTGTGAGTACAAATATCATTTCCGAAGTAATGAAACAATGGAATTAACACCATGGAAATGATCTGTATTTATAAGGGGCATGCAGAATCAGAACCAATTTCTATTCATCTTCCTGGCTCCAAAAGCCAAAGCAATAGGATGCTAATTTTGGCTCATCAAAACCAGGTTGATTTTGATTCTATTCAAAACTTATCAGATTCAAGAGATACTCAACGATTAGTCGATGCATTAAAAAAACTTGACTTACTAAAAAATGAAATCGAAAAAAATGTGGATTTCATTCAATGGACTCATTATCAACTTCTTGATCATGAAGTAAATGAATTGAGCAATCATGTTTCAAATCAACTTCAAGATGAAACCTTTGATTTTCTGGATGCTGGCACTCCTGCGCGCATCATCCTTGCCTATTTCTCAGCACTACAAATACTCACAAATCTCACCGGAAATAAGAGCCTTCAAAACAGAAGTATGCAACCACTGATTGATGTATTAGAATCTGGAGGGGCAAAATTCGAATTCCACCATCAACCTGGATTTTTTCCGTTGTCTATATCACGTGGACTTTCCAAATTTCCTACACTCAAAATCAATAGAAGTATCAGCAGTCAATATATTACTTCGTTAATGCTCATCGCTCCTATTTTTCCAGGTGAAAAAGTCATTGAATTTGAGGGACATGAACACTCTCAAAGCTATATAGAAATGACGAAAAAATGTTTGGAAGATTGTGGTATTGAAATTTCGTTCTTTCACAATCAAATATCCATTTCTGACCACAAAGTGAAGTTTCCACTTCCTTATACCATTGAAGCAGATTGGAGCTCAGCCAGCTATTTTTATTCAGTTTGCGCACTTACACCAAATAGCAGTTTCCGATTCAGTTTTTTACAAGAAAATTCTTGTCAAGGAGACAGTGCTTGCGCGACTCTTTTCGAAGAATTAGGAGTTTCAACCCAATTTGATTCAAGCGGTTGCATGATCACTCAAAATAGAGATGTAGTTACCGAAATAAGCTGGGATTTATCGAATGTTCCAGATTTAGCACCAACACTCATTGCTACTGCGTGCGCTCTGAATCTTTCAGGTAAAATAAAAGGTATCCAAAATTTAGTATACAAGGAGTCTAATAGAATCGAAACTATCAATCAGACAATCATTCAATTAGGATATAAAATTTGCGAATCTTCTGAAAATTTTGATGAATATTATTTGCAAAAAATACACCTTCACACCAATCCAACGAAGCTCAGAGTGCAGACACATTCAGACCACAGAATTGCCATGGCATTTGCTCCATTGGCTATTCAAATGGATATAGTACTGGATGATATCCATTGTGTTGAAAAATCATTTCCCAATTTTTGGAATGAACTCAAAAAGTGTAACTTTGAAATCAACTTACATGAGTCGTAATAGCATCGGTAAAAACATTGTTCTCACTAGCTTTGGCGAAAGCCATGGACCATATATTGGAGCAGTACTAGATGGATTTCCCGCTGGAATAAAACTAGATTTACCAGGCATCCAAATGGATATGAACAGGCGTAAACCTGGGCAAAATAGCCTCACAACCCAACGTAACGAATCTGATCAAGTTCAAATCATATCTGGAGTTTTTGAAGGTTATAGCACAGGTGCTCCTATTACTTTTCTGATTGCAAACCAAGATGCAAAACCAAATGACTATGATTTATTAAAAGATGCTTTTAGGCCGGGACATGCCGATTTGTTATACAAACAAAAATACGGCATTCGTGATCATCGTGGAGGTGGCCGAAGCAGTGCGAGAGTAACCGCTGGATGGGTTGCCGCGGGAAGTTTAGTTAAACAATTTTTGAGAGGTAGTCACATCTCAAACAAATCCAATCAACCCATTATCATCACAGCATGGGTGAATCAAATTTATACGGCTGTTTGTCCTGCTTTAGAACAAATTCCAACATTAAATCAAATTGAAAAAAGCCCAGTCCGTTGTCCCGACGAAAAAATGTCCCTCAATATGATTGACCTCATTGAAGCAGCGAAGGCCGATGGGGATAGTTTGGGTGGTATTATTCGTTGCGCCATTGAAAACTGCCC
>CAZYBT010000094.1:0-9661 GCA_964645755.1 uncultured Rhizobium sp. | reverse complement strand
CTTCATTTTCGTACACCACTTTTTTCTTTAAGCCATAGCAATTCAATGGTTTACCTCTCAAGCTGAAAACGGCTTGTAAATCGGGATTGCGACTTTTTGTAATACTTCCACTCGCTGAGTCTCCCTCGGTGATGAAAAGTGTGGATTCGTATCGAATTTCTTTCTTTTCGTCGGTGAAATGAACCCTACAATCTCTGAGCTTTTTATTGTGTAAATTGGCTCGTTTTGCTCTTTCTTTTGCCAACTTTTGAACCCCTGCCATGTCTTTTCTTTCTCTTTCATTTTGAAGGATTTTTTTAACAAGAGCATCGGCAGTTTGTGGGTTTTTATGCAAGTAATCATCAACGTGCTTTTTAATGAATTCGAGCACGGCAGTTTTGAGGGACACACCATCGGGACTCATTTCGGTACTTCCCAATTTGGTTTTGGTTTGGCTCTCAAATACAGGTTCCATCACACGAACGCTGATAGCAGCGGTAATGGACGAGCGAATATCAGCAGCATCAAATTCTTTTTTATAAAAGTCACGAATGGTTCTTACAAAAGCCTCTCTGAATGCAGCCAAATGGGTGCCACCTTGTGTTGTGTATTGACCATTTACAAAGGAATAATATTCTTCGCCATATGCATCGGTATGGGTAAAGGCCAATTCCATATCTTCGGTTTTTACATGCACAACCGGATATAATGCACTTTCCGTTGGGACTTTTGTTTCCAAAAGGTCCAACAAACCTCTTCTTGCGGCGTAAGAATCGCCGTTGTATTTGATGGTTAACGCGCTATTAAGATAGGTATAGTTTTTAATTTGATCGCGGATATATTCCTGGATGAAACGGTAATTTTTAAATACTGTAGCATCAGGTTCAAAAGCGATATAGGTTCCATTGGTTTCGTTTGTATCTGTTTCTGGAGAATCGGTTACAAGCTCACCGCATTTAAATTCGGCTTTTTTGGTACGACCGTCTCTAAAACTTTGAACAACAAAGTACGAGCTGAGTGCATTTACGGCTTTGGTACCAACTCCATTTAACCCAACAGATTTTTGGAAGGCTTTACTGTCGTATTTTCCACCCGTATTGATTTTTGATACGCAGTCAATCACTTTTCCCAAAGGAATTCCACGCCCAAAGTCGCGAATTTGAACACGTTTATCGTCGATGTTGATTTCAATTTTCTTACCATTCCCCATCACGTGTTCATCGATGCTATTATCGATAATTTCTTTGATTAGAACGTAAATACCATCATCTACGGAAGTTCCATCACCCAATTTACCGATATACATCCCTGGACGAAGGCGGATATGTTCCTTCCAGTCGAGACTTCGAATTTCGTCTTCGGTATATTGTGGTTTTTGAATTTCTTCGTTGCTCATACTTGCAATAATAAATTTACTTATTGAAAAGCTCCACTTAAGTTTTTCACAATTGCCAAAATGTTCGGAAAGCCTTAGTTTTGCAACATGAAAATATCAAAAATAACAATGCTGTTGGGAGTTTTAATGGTCGTTGCAGTTGGTTGTAAATCTAAGATAGATAAAGCATTGGAATTGATTTCTCCATATGAAAAATATTTTATGGGTGAAAAGATGGTGTTGGATAGTATTCCCATGGGGTTTGAATCAAAGCTAGCTTCCTTTGCAAAAGAATTTAAGCAGTATTCAAAGTCGCCACAATACCTATATTCAGCGGCGTACATTGCAGAAAAACGCAACAAAATAAGGGAAGCTGCAGAATTTTCGGCGATGTATGTAGATGGATATCCGAAAGAAACAAAGCACAGAATGGAAAGTGCAATGGTGGCAGCGCATTATTTTGAGAACATGCAAAAATTTGACTTAGCCTTAAAATATTACGATATTCTTACAAAGGAATTTTCATCTCATGAAATTGGAAAACAAGCCAAATTTACGGCAGAAATGATTCGTAAGGGTGCTGTTACTCCTGAGCAACAACTTCAAATGATGCTTGAGAAATCCTCAAAAGATTCTGCAAATAATTAATGCACAATCAATACGGTGAAATGTAATTACCGTCGGTTTTTTTCTTTTTCTTCTTAAAATCTCCGCGTTTCCACGCTTCAAAAAATTGCATCCACGCCACAGGACTCAGGTAATTTTGTGGAGGTGCTTGTTTGTAGTAATAGAGTTGACTCGCCCTTGTTTGAGCAAGAAGGGACTGAGAGGAAGTAGCGTCGGCAGGGCGCATTTTAAGTTCTTCTTTGAGTGCTTCAGTTTCTAAATTTTTCCTCGCCCGTTCATAAGCGTCATCTGGTATGTCTCTTGTTACAAACTCATGATTAAACAAGGTTTTTAAAGGGAGTGCACGGATAAAAATAGCTGGAATATTGATGGTGTCTTGAGACATTAGCTTTACAACATTGTATCGGTTTCCAGAAAGAGTGTCGGGTACCAAATGTGAAGAACCAATTTTTTCGACTAAAGAGAAATAAATAGAGTCTCCTTTTTTTACAACAACATCAAAATGACCGGCATAATCGGTATAGCCTATCAGACCACGTTTATTGCTTTTGATATTCACAAAAGGAATCGGCTTTAAACTATCCGATGTAAGCACCAAACCCGTAAAAAGGATAAATGGATTTTTCTCCTTCCCCGGTTGAGCAGCCAAGGTGTTCGAACCTAATATGGTAAATATAATGAGGATATATAAAAGATACTTTTTCAATGTTTCGAAAGTAAACGTTGTTTTTTCAAATTTACACATTTAGATCAATAGGGCATGAGCCATCCGAGGATAATTGCAAATAAAACGATAAACGGAGTCGGTATTTTCTTGGTAACTAACATCAATACGGTCAATATACAAACGCTCAGTTCCGTGAATAGTTGCATTTTATTTGAATAAGTTGAAATTTTCATGATGAAACTCTGATTGATAATAAGCGCTGCTGTTAAAATAAATCCAACAGAAATGGCAAAAATTCCATTAATAGATCTTCTGAGATAAACGGAATTGTTTAGTTTTTCCCAAATTGGATAAGCAAATAAAACTAAAAGTGTTCCCGGCATAAATACAGCAATCAACCCAATTAAACTTCCGAGTAATTGTCCCCCAAAACCACTACCACTATTTTTCATGGCAATAGAGTTGGTATAAACCGCAAGATTAAAATTTGGGCCCGGAGCCGCTTGGATAAGTCCAAGACCGGTATTTAATTCATCGAGGGTCATTCGTTTTTTATGGTCAACATACTGCTCAACTGTCATTGCGGCTAAAACATTTCCACCTCCAAAAGATAGTGCACCCATGCGATAGGTGTTTTCAAATAAAATCAAAGGTTTTACCAATTTGGATTCTGTTTTGTATTTGGTTAAAAACAGTCCCGTTAGTCCAACCGTGAAGAAAATAGCGAAGAAGATGGTCAAATTTCTCCATTTAATGGATTTGGTGAAGGTGGCTTTTTGTGGTTTTGCGTCTTTCACCAACCATGCGCTCAGACCCGCACTTATTAAAACCCCAAGTGGGAAAATCCAAGGGCTTCGAATGAGGTAGCCCACAAGTCCACCAACAATAAAAATGGCTAAATTTAATGGTGTTATTTTCATCCATTGAAACATGGAGATAACTGCGTAAATTAAAAATCCGGCAACACAAGCTTCTATATTTTGAAGTTGCTCTGATGCAAGGAATTTGGGAGACAATGCCAAAATTGCCATCATGATGGCGCCGGGTAGCGCCCACAAGAGTAATGTAAAAAACGCCAAAATAGGGCCACCTAATCTAAAGCCAATTGTTGTGATGGTTTGAGTAGTGCTTGGTCCAGGCAATATGCTACAAAATGCGTTGATTTCTATGAGCTCGTCTTGAGTGATAAATTTGTGCTTGTTCACAAGCTTCCTCTGGAAATAGGGTAGATGCATTTGTGGTCCACCAAATGCCGTTAGACCGAGCCAAAAAACCGATCTGAGGAACCGAAAGTGTTTTGCTTTTTGTATTTTTGTACTACGATTCATCAGATGAGATACAAAAAACGTCAATTTAATTCAATTTTTGCATGCTTTGCCATATTATTTTTAAGTTTAGTGGCTTGTGGAAATCCTCAGTCTGCCAACGAAAAACATGTTATGTGTGTTCAAAAAGTTGATAGCTTGTGGGGTGATTTACAAAATACTAAATTGTTGTTCGGATTTAAGATGGATGAATTTCTTGAGCGAAAAGCTTACATGGGAGAAAATTTAACCAAATTGAAGTTTGTGGATGGTAAACATCTGAACCAAGAAAATATCCTTAACGTTCAGCAATACAATGAAATATATAGGATTTATAAGGGTGTTGGACAACGTTATAAAGATGCTGTGTTGCAAGCAGAAGCGATTTTTTATGAAATAAAAGGATTGGAAAACGAAGTTAAAAAAGGTAGTTATGACACAGAAATTGCAAATTTTGTGAAAGAGTACGATGAAATCAAAAAACACCTCACAGAAAATTACGAAAAAACAGTGGATGTAACCAGCCAGGTGAGAACCTTGGAACCCGCTTTTGTGCGCCTTGCTCCTGTTATTGATAAATTGGTAGAATCAGTTCCTACTAATTAATTATAATGTACATTCAGGATATTCCTGTTTGAATTTTGCGATTTCTTGGTTTCGTTTTATTGTCCAATCTCTGATTTCTAATTCATTGGTAGATTTTACTTTATGAGACAGTAAAGACGATAAATTTTTTGCTCTTTCAAAGTATTGTATCAAGTTGGGGTAAGCATATGTTTCAATCAACCTCTGAAAGATGTAATCAATTGCAATTTGATTTGGGTGTGCCAAATCGGTTTCAAAAAAACGGTGATCTCTCAACTCTTCATTGAAGATTTCAAAGGACGGGAAATAATGACAATCGTTCAGAGTAGGCATGATTTCATGTGTGGCCGTGATCAAATGAGATTTGCTAATTGTATTTTCTACGATTCCATCTCGTAAATGACGCACAGGACTGATGGTTAATATGATTTTGCAATTGGGATTTATATTTTTAAGAGATTTGTGAATCGATGCAATGTTTTTTTTGATTTCACTAATTCCTAATAACATTTTTTCAAAATTTTTCTGAGGGATTTTGTGGCAGTTTCCTACATTTTTCTGAGTTTCAATGTGTTTGTATATCCATGCGCTACCCAGTGTGATAAATATGGTGTCTGCTTTTTTGATATGTTCAATTGACTTCGCGAGGATCTGTTGAATTTGAAATAGGAGCGTTTCGGAGTTGGCATTGCTAAATTGACTATCAAAAAGCAAAGCATGGAATTGATTTTCAAATTGCGTTAATTGTGGTACCTCTTGATTTTCAATAAGCTTTATTGTTTGTGCAATGGCATCGGGAGAAAATTGAGTTCCAAATGGATTTGCAAAATTTGAAATAAAATGGGCGCCGAATTTTTGCGAAATATTGGTAGAAAAGCAAGATCCCCAAAAAGCAAGACTTGGTGGTTGCGACCAAATGGGCATTTGGGGGATTGGAAATTGAGTGTAAAATTGAGATTTCATTGAATCGCTGCTCTTCATAATGCAAACCAACAGAAAATGTTTCAATTTTTGATAACTTTGCTCAACTATGAAAGAAATAAACCGCAAAGAGAATTTACATGTTGTGTTTTGGCTAATTAAAGACTTCGCATGGATCTCCGGGTATAAAATTTTGGGTGTTGCATTGGCTGTTCCAACCATTTTGCTTGCGCTGCATTTGGTGCACATTACGAAAGATACTCGAAGTAATTTTTTTCATAATCTGGCTATTTTGTTTTGGATTATCGCCAACAGTATTTGGATGTTTGGCGAATTTTATTTTGAAGACCAAAAACGAATGTGGGCCATTCCTTTCTTTCTGATAGGCCTTGTTGTGATTGCCTATTATTATTTTTCGCAATTCATAAATTCCATAAAATCGAAGAAAGCCCAGTAATACTGAGCTTCCTTCTTCAACCAAACTAAACTAAACCAAATAACTTAACAAGTTATTCTTTATACACACAAGAGAAAAACACTTCCCATTGTTTCATTGTTAAAATCTTTTGAATTTCCTCCAAAAGGCTGCGGTAATGATTTGAGCAATTGATATAAATCTTATGCTCTTCATATATAGAACGTATATTCATGTAAAACGTATCCTGAATATCTGTCATTCTTTTGTCATATTGAGATTCTGTGATGAGTTTTTTTTCGATTTTCTGATGCATTTCAAGAATCTGCTGTTTAAGGCTGTTGTTCATGAGGGACAATAACTCGGTGGCTGTTTTAACTGTTGGTGCCTGTTGCGTTTCAAATTGCTGAAATGCGTTGTAGATATTTTCTTTTTGATAGGAACTTAAATTACTCCAAGGAATTTTTGCAAGGATGCTATTTTCAGCGAGTAAATTATTTTCTTTTGATGTAGAATTTGCAGTGAAATAATGATTGTTACAGCCAATAACATAATTCACGGAGAGACCAGCTTGCGGTTTATCAATGTTATTATGAATTGGATCGAAATAAGTTTGCAGATTATTGGTTTCTTCTTCCTCTTGTTTGACCAATTCATTGATTTGGTTATTCATAATAACAAGTTGATTGTCTTCCTTTTGGCAGGATGTTATGGTGAGGCATAGAGTAATGAGGAGGCCAAAAAGTTTTACAATTTTCATGATCTTGGTATTTGTCTTTGAATACAGCATTTGATGAAGTATCCCCCAAAAAAAGAATTTGCATATTTCGCAAAAAATCAACTTTAAAAGAAGGGGTTTGCATTGTACCTTTGCAAAATATGATGGAAACCGAAGTTTACGTGCCAACCAATAAGGTGCGTGTGGTAACGGCAGCTAGTTTATTTGATGGTCACGATGCGGCAATCAATGTAATGCGAAGAATTATTCAAGCGACTGGCTGTGAAGTTATTCATTTGGGACATGATCGCAGTGTGCAAGAAGTGGTGGAAACTGCCATTCAAGAAGATGCCAATGCAATTGCAATGACAAGTTATCAGGGGGGACATATCGAGTACCTCAAATACATGTACGATTTGTTGCAAGAAAGAGGTGCTGGCCATATCAAGATTTTTGCAGGTGGCGGTGGTGTTATCCTTCCGGAGGAAATTAAAGAGTTGATGGATTATGGAATTACCCGAATCTACAGCCCTGATGATGGACGTGCAATGGGATTGCAAGGAATGATCAACGATTTGGTGCGTAAAAGCGATTTTCCTACTGGTCATAAATTGACCGATGATGTGAAGCAACTTAAACTGGATACCAAATTGAATGTTTCTCGTTTGATTACTGCGGCTGAAAATTATCCAGAATTACATGCCACCATTTTAAATGAAGTGAGAGAAAAATCTGCTGATATTTCAGTTCCCGTGCTCGGTATTACGGGTACAGGCGGAGCTGGAAAAAGTAGTTTGGTGGATGAAGTGGTTCGTAGATTTTTATTGGATTTTGATTCGAAAAAATTGGCAATCATTTCTATTGACCCATCTAAACGTAAAACTGGTGGTGCATTGTTGGGTGACAGAATTCGAATGAACAGTATCAACCATGAACGTGTGTATATGCGCTCTATGGCTACCCGTCAGGCGAATTTGGCCATGAGTACCCACGTTGATGATGCAGTTGCTATTTTGAAAGTTTCAGGTTACGATTTGATCATCGTTGAAACCAGCGGAATCGGACAAAGTGATACCCAAATTACAGAACATTGTGATGTAGCTTTATACGTGATGACGCCAGAATATGGCGCTGCAACTCAATTAGAGAAAATCGATATGCTCGATTTTGCCGATGTGGTTGCATTGAATAAGTTTGATAAACGCGGTGCTTTGGATGCCCTTAGAGACATTCGTAAACAATTCCAACGAAATCATAAATTGTTCGATCAAGAAGTTGACAGCATGCCGGTTTTTGGAACCATTGCAAGTCAGTTTAACGATCCGGGCATGAATAGCCTATACAAATGTTTGATGGATACAATTTCCTCAAAAACAGGTATGGATCTGCAAAGCAACTGGTCGGCTTCGAATGAACTTAGTGAAAAAATCTTCGTGATTCCACCGTCAAGAAACCGATATTTAAGTGAGATTTCTGAAAATAACCGTGGATACGATCAAAAGGCAAGAGCTCAAAGAAAAATTGCGCAACGCATGTATGGTATTCAGGAAACCATCAATACCATTGTTGAGACACCAGAGATGGATGCCCATTTAAATGGAAAAGATGCCTTTTTAGAAAGCTTGAAGAAAATGTATGCTGAACTTGAGCAACAGTTGGAACCGGCGAATAGAAAACTCATCGACACTTGGGAAGCAAAAGCGCAACAATATAAAAACGAAGAATATATCTTTAAAGTTCGCGACAAAGAGATCAGAATTAAAACACATTCAGAAAGTTTAAGCCATTCTCAAATTCCTAAAGTGGCAACCCCAAAATATGCGGGTTGGGGTGATTTGTTGTATTGGCAGCTTCAAGAAAACGTACCAGGTGAATTTCCATATACTTCAGGAATCTATCCTTTCAAACGTGAAGGGGAAGATCCTACGAGGATGTTTGCAGGTGAAGGTGGGCCAGAGCGAACAAACCGTCGTTTCCATTATGTAAGTAAAGCAATGCCTGCTAAACGTTTGAGTACAGCGTTTGATTCTGTTACACTCTATGGTAGAAATCCAGACTTGCGTCCAGATATTTATGGAAAAGTGGGCAACTCAGGTGTGAGCATTTGTTGCTTAGATGATGCGAAGAAATTATATAGTGGCTTCAATTTGGCAGATCCTAAGACCTCTGTTTCCATGACCATCAATGGTCCGGCTCCAATGCTTCTTGGATTCTTTATGAATGCGGCAATTGATCAGCAATGTGAATTGTACATCAAAGAAAACGGTTTGGAAAAAGAAATCAATGATAAAATTGATGCCATTTATGCTGCCAAGAACTTGCCTAGACCTCGTTACCAAGGTGATTTGCCTGAAGGAAATGATGGTTTGGGTTTGATGTTACTTGGAGTGACAGGTGATCAAGTACTGCCAATTGAAAAATACAATGAAATTAAAGCTTGGACATTGTCGCAGGTGCGTGGAACAGTTCAAGCGGATATTTTGAAGGAAGACCAAGCTCAAAATACGTGTATTTTTAGTACGGAGTTCGCTTTAAGACTGATGGGTGATGTTCAAGAGTATTTCATCAATCAAAAAGTGAGAAATTTCTATTCTGTGAGTATCAGTGGATATCACATTGCAGAGGCTGGTGCAAATCCAATTACTCAATTGGCATTTACCTTGGCTAATGGATTTACCTATGTTGAATATTACTTGAGTCGTGGCATGCACATCGATGATTTTGCGCCAAACTTGAGTTTCTTCTTTAGCAACGGTGTAGATCCTGAATACGCCGTGATAGGTAGGGTTGCTCGTAGATTGTGGGCAAAAGCATTGAAACTGAAATACGGTGGTAATGCAAGATCGCAAATGTTGAAATACCACATTCAAACCAGTGGTAGAAGTTTACACGCTCAAGAAATTGACTTTAACGATATTCGTACTACGCTACAGGCATTATATGCAATCTATGACAACTGTAATTCATTGCACACCAATGCTTATGATGAGGCAATTACCACTCCAACCGAGGAAAGCGTAAGAAGAGCAATGGCCATTCAGTTGATTATCAATAAAGAATTGGGATTGGC
>CAZYBT010000093.1:0-10009 GCA_964645755.1 uncultured Rhizobium sp. | reverse complement strand
CTTGTTTTAAAGTGCTGCTTTATAGCATATGTATAAAGGGGCACTGTTTTACAAATTTAGTACTATACTATTTCATACCCAATTTTTGTTTCAATAATTTTACACAGTTCAGGGATAGCCATATTTTCTGCAATGAGGTTATCTAGTTGTATCTTTAAATCATTTACCCTATTCTGCGATATAGTTGATAAAATATTAAACACAACGCTAATGGAAGCATTTAAATTGGTCTGATTTCTTGAATTGATTCTATACCAATTCATTAATTATTGTTTCAAGATTAAAATAATTGCGTCATTATTTTAGTATCCATGAGTCATTCGCAATTCATATGAATTTAAATACTAGAATAATTTGTTTTTCTAAATTGAATTATATCAGTTTAATACAAAAATATCCAATCTAATAATTATATAAAAATTGGATAGTTTCTAGTATTAAAATACACAATAACTAGTATGCATATTGTCTTTTAAAGCCTTTTAAAATGGATTATAAATCGCTGATTTTATACCATTTATAAGCCTAATATACAAAATGCATAATTTTAATATTGGAACATATCTGACGGTGATTAAAAAATCATGTGTAAGATAGCTCAATAGATAAAAAAATATTATGAAAAAAATAAAATCAATTTCTTTCTTTAACCTCTGGTTAAAATTAGTTGCTCTTTGCTTAATTCCAAATTTAAATGCTCAGAGTGTTGGTCCAAATATTATCAACCAAAAAGGAACTCCGGTATTTGCAAAAAGAAATAACCCAAATGACACAATAACACTGGAAGATTGGCATTATGGTGGTGTAGAATCTGAAGATGGAGGTTTTGTTTTTACTACCAGAATAGAGCAATATGATAATACTGTAAATGGTAATAGAGAATATCCTGGACTTATCAAATACGATAAGTATTTTAACATAAAATGGCATCAGTTCCTCAAACCAGGAAAGCATGCAAAAATTGCACCGTTTGGCATTCCTGCTGTTATTGATTCTGTATTAATTGAAAGCGCAGAGGTACATACTAAAGTTATTGAAACAAATGATGGATTTTTAGCATTTGGCTATTACTACCAAGGTTCTAAAATATTTGTATTAAAAGTTGACAAGCAAGGTAAAATCTCACCAAATTTCCCAAGGATTTTTGATTACTACACCACTCACGAATATCAAATAAACGATATTGTCAAAGTAAGCACAAATAGTTTCAACGGATTTATTGGCGTCGGCCATAAAAACAATCAAATGGCAATTTTTCAGTTTGACGAACAACTTGAAAATTTAACTACTACAATGTTGGGAAATGGCACAAATATTAATGGGGAAATATTTGGCATGTGCCTTGTATATCCTAACGGTAGTTCTTCACGTGATATACCAAAAATCAAAAATGAACAACCAACTGGTATTGCATTTACTGGCTGGAGTGACAATGGCGCTGGTTACCCAACTTTTGTAAAAAATTTCCACGTCTATTATGGCGCAGCAAACTTATCTTTATCAACAATAAATTACTATAAATTAAAACATTATTCTAATCCAAGTAGCCAAAATACTGCAATTCCTCAGTTTGGCAACTTAAGTATTTTACCTGCCACACCCAATCCAGAGTTAACATACAATTTTAAAGGGTATGATATTTGTCAAACTAAAAATGGAAATATAGGAGGATTGGAACTGTGGAATTATATGTTTTTTTCTGGCAATACTACAGACACCGGTGAAAGAAAAAATGGAATTGGGCCCAATGGCGCAGATCAGTTGATTGCAGGAGATATCTATGTTAGAGAATTGAAATTCGATCCACTCAATTTCACCTTAGATACTTTTGTAAATAATACAACTCAAAAAATCAATAATTATGGCCATGCTTCAGGATCAGATTATTATCCTAGAATCGCTTTGGATTTAGATGATGACTTGATTGTGCTCACAAACAATGCTGACCATCCCAGCACTGTAACAAACCATTACCAACTTCAAAAAATCAACAGAAACTCAAATACACAACTTTGGTATTCAAAGAAATTAGGAATCGGTCCTAGCGGAATTTGCCCATTTGAGTTATTAGTGACGAAAAATGGCCGTTACATTACTGCAGGTAATAACTACGATGAAACAATAGCCGCAGAAAATGAAGACTTAGATATTGCAATGTGGGGCAGCCCATGTCAAGCCACTGCAATTCAAAATGCAAATGAATTTATCTCAAATGTCCCGAACGGACACGATTTTAGTATACAACAATGGTCAATGACAATACCTGGCAATCCTACCACAATGCAAATCGGAGGAAGTGGGATTGTAGGGAGCCGAATAATTGTAGAACCAGGTTACACGTTGAAATTTTTAGGAGGCCAAGGTGTAAATCTACAATTCCCTCATGTGGAGGAATTTGGACATGGAATTGCAACGAGCTCACAGCCAATGAAAAACATTGTGATAGAGCCAGGTGGTAAAGTTATTATAGAAAATGGTGTTACACTTAGGGGTATTCAAGAATGCGGAGGCAGTTGGGAAGGAATTGAATTAAAATCTGGTTCGGTTGGAAATCCAAAAGCAGAATTGCTAATGGGATCAGCTGAGATTAAGGATGCAATAACAGCAATCAAAACAAATTCATTTTCTAAAATAAGCATCGGAAGTTCTATAGGGAATAATCCAAAGTTCACAAATTGCAAAACAGGTTTGGAGATGTTCAACGATAATAATAACTCATCTAAAATTATTAAAACCATTTTTAATTACCATCAATCCGTTGAAACTGGATTTAACGAAGGCTTGGATAATCATATTTATTTATACAACATTCAAGGAGTCAATATTTGGGGAACCCAATTCATTAATTCTAATTCAACATCAAATATTTCAGGAAAACACCGGGGCACAGGAATAAAAGCTATCAATTCTAACTTTAACGTTCTTAAAAATCAAGCAAACATAAATAATTTGGAAGAAAAGCAATGTCAACCTCCATCACAAACCGAACCACCTTGCTTATTTAGATCATTAAGTACCGGTATTGATGCTGTTTACCTTACACCAAATTATTTTTTAGGTTATCCAATAAAAGTACTAAACAATCGTTTTGAAGCTTGTAGACATGCAATGCATTTTGCAAATGGAAATAACATCATTGTATTCGAAAACGAAATTTTGGTCGAGGATACAAATTTAGGTTTAGAACCAGTTTATCAACTCGATGGCAATTACGGTATCACAATGAACGGAGTTTCTCAATTTCAAATTATTCAAAACAATCTTCAAATAAATGATATAACTAGATTCACTCATGGCATTTCAATCATAAACAGCGATAATTTGAGTACTTTACCATCTTCCTTATTGTATAACAATAAAACTAAGGCAATCAGCTATCAAAATAATAAAAATATTGCATTAAGTGTATATGAATCTAGTTCAAATTTAAAAATCAATTGCAATAAAGACACCAATGTGAGCACCGATTGGGTTTTTAATCCTTATACAAATATCTCAAATATTGGCACTAACAATTTGGTAGCTGGAAATTTATTTGCAAAAGAAGTTCCATGTGGGTTGGCTCCAACAGATGCAATTGATTGGTATGTAGGTGAACCAATTAATTATTGGCACGATGGGATTTGCACAATACCACAACGAGAAAAGCCTAACTTTCAATCAATTTCAGGTACCTCCCCAACTCTACATCCGATCGGCAAATCTAATACTTGCAAAGACTCTAATTCTTGTCATATTTCGAGATGGACATCTGAATTAAGTATTCTTTTCAATGGAAATACTGTATACTCCCCTCCTGTTCCACCTCCAAATAAAGACATCAATGACCAATCTTTCAAAGATGAGAAAAAGCGAATATTAAATGGAATTCCTTTGATTGACAATAATTCTTTCATTCATGTAAACACTGATATTAACACAGAAAAATTTGAACTTCAAAAATATGGAACTTATCAAATTTACCCAAATCCAGTATCAATTAAAAATCCAAAGTTGAGTTTTTCTAATATTCTAATTGAGGATGTATCAATTAAAATCTATAACTCGAGTGGACAAGAAATTAACTTTGAAAAAATTGATAAAAACTCAATTCTATTAAAAAATATTACCCAAGGTTTCTACATTGCCAAAATATTCATGTATGATCAGACGTTTTCGACTAAACTCTTCATAACACAATAGCCTGTGAAACAATTATTTTTTTTGTTATTTTACTCATTGATAAATTTTGTCATTGCCCAACAGAGCAATCATTTAGTTGTTCAAGCGTATTATGAGCAGTTGAATACACAAATTGAAACCTATTCTCAAGCAGAGACAAAAACAATTTATTACGATATTGACTTTAATTATCCTGACATTAAAATTAACAAAATCAAATCTAAAAGAATAAAATACGAAATCCGCGATACTTCATCCCCTGAGTTAATTGTATTTCAAGGAAAATTGTCGCAAGGGTATCATACAGTTTCCAATAATAAAGGTGAATTATTGGCATTTGTATTTAACAATATTCTGTTTAATCAAAATGGCGATTCTCTTGATTACATTACCCAATATGGCGGCAAAAAAGGAATTTCCTCATTCATAAAAAGCACCGATACATTTGTTTTATATTATATAGGCTCTAAGGTTGAAAAAAACGCCAGTTCTTTTGAACAAGAACTATATTCTCGATTGGGTCAATTTAATTCACCATACTCAAACGATTCTTTTTTTTTGTTTGAAGCTACATATTTAGGAAATAAACGATTGTCAAAAAAACGAATTAAAGGATTTGCTAAATTTGGCGATCCAACACTTTTGCAAAGTAATGTTGTTGTATTTACCTCAAAAAACAAAGAGACTAGATTGCAATTTGTTTGGGATAAATATTTATACGATGTTAACATTTCTAAAAATTACGAAATAAGCAAGGTTAATATTATCAGAGAAAATTACATCAATAGAAATCGAAAAGGCAATAAAATTTGGTTTGAATATTGTACTCCAGACGGCATGCCTACTGAATTGGTAGTTTCACCAACTGGTCATTGGACAGTATTTAATTGGGCTTATACACATTTTGACTCCAGAACATCTTCTTATACTTATACCATTACCAAGGTTTCTTTGATAGACAACGAGAGAAATCTAAATTTAATAGAAATTATGAAGGATTCTGGAAATATGGAAATTCAAGATTTCAGGGGTTGGAAGAATGCTCTATTTACCAAAAATGATTCCATTTTCTTTATTCCAGAAACAAAAACTAAAATTGTTCCTTCTCCCGTTTTTAATTGTAAATTTATTTATGGTATTTGGGAGATAATAATCTCAGGAAGCATTTTAAAAAAGACCTATTGCACTATACAGATTGATTCAGCCTATAAACCTGATGGTGAAGGCCGTCCTTATAAAGATTTTATTCTAGCTCCCAATGGAAAGAATTATGTTTTTATCGATAAATGTTTGAAGGTGGAAACCGCTATTGGGGACAGTACTTTTTTTCGAAAATTTTTCATTGCTGAATTAAAAAAAAAGGGGGCTAATTTTATAGTGATAAATCCTTTGGTGGTGGTACTCGAGGGAGTAAATATTGGCAATACAATACTGCGCAACCAAGAAATTGACAAAATTTACTTCCCAGCTACCCCAACTCCTTACCATTACATCAATTTCACAAACAAAAGCCTTTGTAATGATTTAACTCATGAATTCACTAATGAAACGGATACCAATTGGTTTGATCATTTCATTTGGTTTTGGGGGGATGGTGATTCGACCAAATCTGTAAAATCACAAACCAAAATCCGCCACCAATATTCCAAACCTGATAAATATAAAATACTACTCAAATCCATCACCGCAGATGGTGGCTGGGTCTGGTATTCTGATTCTATTGAAGTGCTCCCAGAACCGATAGCAAAATACCAAACCAAGAACACCATTGGATGCCAGTGGATTGCCGTTTCTTTTGCAGATTCATCCATTCTTGAAAACAAAGCACATACTTGGCGATGGGAGTTCGGAGATGGAACCGATACCAGCATTGGCTCAACCAACAACATCATGCCGAAAAATAAATCCATCAAACACACCTATACCACTTCGGGCAAATTTAATGTACAACTTCAAGTGAGTGATGGCAGATGCACCGATACATTTAACGCTATCCAAAACATTTCCATCCTACCCGCTCCAAGACCTGGAATTGCCATTGACAAAACAACTGGTTGCACACCGTTAGAAGTTCAATTTGGAAGAATTTATTCAGATCTTATTGATTCAACGATTTATCATTTCAATCCTGCATTGGTGCCGAACAACCGTTTTAGCAGTGCTACAAATAAAACCATCTTGCTTCAGTCTGGTCGATTTACCCTTTTTCAAAAGCTATATGGACCTTTGGGTTGCGTTACTCAAGATTCTGTTAAGATGAATATTACCCCGGGAATTCCGATTGGCTATCGTCCTGAACTAAAACGCAGTACTGTTATCAATAACCGAACCACCCTAACGGAATGGAAACCGGTTCCACATGCCAAGAACTATCAAGTATTTCGCAATGGCTTGATTCATAATGTGGTGAATGATACAATATTCATGGATTACCTTCCCTCAGAAATAGACCAATCGTACACTTATGAAATACGGGCGAAAGACAGTTGTGACAATTTTGGAGGGAATAAAAGCAATATTGGAAAAACGATTTACCTCAATGTAAAAGAGGTAGAACCTGTAATAAAATCTAATTTCTCAACAGCATTGCTCACTTGGACACCCTATGAAGACTGGTCTTTGACTGGTGGCGTAAAGGGATATGAATGTTTGGGAACTTATGACATGGAGACATCAAATTGGCAACCATTAACCAACCTAAACGATACGCATTTCAATGACAAAAATTTCATCCAACCAAAGAAATTTGAGAAGTGTTTTGTGGTGAAAGCGCGAAGCGTAAATCAAGCCTACGAATCTCAAAGCAACAGTTATTGCTTGCCTTATCAAGCAACTTTGTTTGCGCCATCGGCATTCACACCGAATGGAGATGGTCTAAATGATGAATTCAACATTTTCAATTATGGTTTTGACAAATTCACATTGACTATTTTTAATTCCTGGGGACAAAAGTTATTCGAACAAAACAATTCTGAAGGAACATGGAAACCAGAAAAAGATGTCCCTCAAGGTGTTTATGTATATTACGTAAAGGCCTACCGCAAAGGAGTTGAATATACATTCAGCAATACGGTAACCTTGTTGAGGTAAAAGGATTGATCAATTTAAAAAACACAACAAGCCACAATACCATTTATTGTATTAAATATTTACAATAAGTTATATTGCTTTTGTCGTCTCAAATAACTAAAATTGCTTTATGTCTTTTAACCCTAACGAGAATCACTCAATTACACTTGCGGCAGCATCTGAACTAACAAAAGCATACCGCGATGCAAACATTAATCCAAAAATTGGAGGTTTTTTTGGCAAAGATGCTGTACAAGCAATTCTAAATCAACCCACATGTGTTGGTCTTAAATTCTATTTTGCATTAGAAAACGGCAACCTTACTTTAGTATTATGTGGCGCCACCGCTGATGAAAATGACTTATACCAGGGCTATCTTGCAGAAGATTGTAAAACAGACCCTCCACATCATTCGATTAACAATCCTTTAAATAGTTAATTGGACTTTCTAAATATTAAGTTTTTATTTTATATAGCCTTAATAGTTTTAGGTTACATAAAAGCGGTAAAAACCCGAGAGAGAGAATACTTGTTATTTTCTCTATTGGGGATCTTAGATGTTTGTACAAACTTATTAGATAACTTTATATTTACATCCAACTTAGAACTATTGATAGTGAACAATTTATTGACGCTAGGTTCGTATTTTGCATTTTTATATTTTATAAAAAACACAACCATATCAAAAAAGTTACTGTTTTTAATTTACGGCATTTTGTTTATCTATGCTATTATTTTATTCATTTTCGATTGGCCCAATACTAGCCGTGATTTGTACTCTGATTATGGTTATTTAAACATTTATGAATATTCATTTTTTTGCTTTTTCGCTGCTGTATTTTGTCTGACATTATGTACTTATATTTTATCAAAAATGTTCCAAAATGAAGCTATTCAATTGAATGTAATTTTTATTATTTTTGGTGTAATTATTTACTACGTTGGTGACATATTAAATTTTGGATTAGGCATTCATTTTCTTATTGATACGAATGTTCATGATGAATTTATGAATAAGTTTTTACCTATTAGACTATATGCTTCTAAAGGATTAATAATCTCGGGATTACTATGGAAAAACTGAGTGAATTTACTTTAATATTTTATCTAATATGCGTCTTTTTAATAGGAATTACATTTATATTGATATTGGCAATACTTAATTCCAGGAAAAAAGTATTATTAAATTTTAAAAAGAAGGAATTAGCGTTTCAAACTGAATTAAATAAAGTGCAACTTCATTCCATTGAAGAAGAAAGAAGAAAAATAGGTAGCACGTTGCACGATGATCTTGGTCAAATTCTAAATCTCATTCATATGCAGCTTTCTGAATTAAAAAAACTTCACAAAAACCACGAATTAGATAGTTCATCACTAAAAATGATTGAAGATCTTTGTAATACGGCATCTGAAAAGTGTTCATCTATATCAAAGATGCTTTTCCCAGCTACTTTAATTCGCCTTGGATTTATTGAAGGTTTACATGAGTTAATATCAGATATTCAGCATGCTACTGGAATTCATATAATATTCAAACACGATGCAATAGAAATATCTGACGACAAAGCGAGTAATTTATTTAGAATAATCCAAGAGTTATTGAATAATACACTGAAACACGCTAAAGCAAATAGAGTTGAAATTCTAATTCAAAAATCCAAAACAGGAATTAAAATCGAATACACAGATAACGGTATTGGAATTCTTAACAATACAGAGAAACAAGGTCTGGGAACTACTATCATAAAAACGCGCCTTCACATTTTAAGAGGTGAAATTATTGAATCAGAAGACGAAATAAAAGGGTTTAAAATGTCATTTATCATGCCTTATGGAAAAGATTAAAATAATTATAGCAGATGATCATCCCTTAATGCGATCAGCAATTTGCGGCAATTTAACAAATGAATCTGATCAAATTGAAATCATAGGCCAATGCTGTGACGGCATTGAATTATTGGAAATTCTCAAATATAAAAAAACCGATATTGTAATATTAGATATCGAAATGCCTCGGATGGATGGCATAGAGGTTTTAAAAACAATAAGAGAAAAATATAAAAACAGTCTAAAAGTACTGGTTTTTTCTGCTAACTCATCTAATTATATTAACCTTAGGCTCATGCAAATGGGAGCTGATGGTATCTTATTTAAGAAGAGTTCAACAGAAGAGTTAATCAATGCAATCAATATTGTTTATAAAGATTCCGTGTTTTTTCAAGATTCAATGGCATTCAAGATGTTATCGAATAGTCACAATATGAAAAAAGAATCGTTAGACCAATTTAATTCTGTGGATTTTGAAATTCTTCAATTATTATGTCAACAAAAAAACGCGAATGAAATAGCAAAAGAGATGAAAATGTCGGTAAACACCATCAATAAATATCGCAGCAAGTTAATGGAGAAAACCAACTCCCAAAATTTGGCGGGAATGGTAATTTTTGCCATACAAAACGGAATTTATGTTATACCCAACAAAATACCCGAGAATATTTAAAATTAAACACAAAAATTAAAAAAATAAAGATTTGTGACGATAAAACTACCTATTTTCCAATACATGAATCGATAAGAAAAGATAAACTCGCAAACCCTTGCCTGTAGTGAATTTTCAGAAGTCAGTCGAGCAACAAATGAGAACTACTCATCAGATTTCGACTTTGTTGCGTTACAAATCAGCAACAATAAAGAACGATAAAACGAAGATAAATTAAATTTTTGATACTTGTATTTTGTTGTAAATATTTTCTGTTTTTTACTTCACATCATCTATTCA
>CAZYBT010000092.1:0-10130 GCA_964645755.1 uncultured Rhizobium sp. | reverse complement strand
ATTGCAGGTATTGATGCAATCGATATTTACAAAGCTCCAGTATTGGCAGGTTTGTTTGTTGGTGGTATGATTCCTTTTGTATTCTCTGCATTGTGTATTCAAGCTGTTGGACGTGCGGCAATGGATATGGTGAATGAAGTTCGTCGTCAATTCCGTGAAATTCCAGGAATTATGGAATATAAAGCACAACCTGAATATGAAAAATGTGTGGCTATCTCTACAAAAGCTTCTATTCGTGAAATGATGTATCCAGGTGCTATTGCACTCATTACTCCTGTAATTGTTGGTTTTGTTTTCGGTCCTGAAGTTCTAGGTGGTTTGTTAGCGGGTGTTACAGTTTCTGGTGTATTGATGGGTATCTTCCAATCAAATGCTGGTGGTGCTTGGGACAATGCTAAAAAATCATTTGAAAAAGGTGTTGATATCAACGGTGAAACTTTCTACAAAAAATCTGAACCACACAAAGCATCTGTTACTGGTGATACAGTTGGTGATCCTTTTAAAGATACTTCTGGTCCATCAATGAACATTTTGATCAAATTGATGTCTATCGTATCATTAGTCATCGCTCCTTTTATTGCAGGTAAAACTTTTGGTGAAGCTCCAAAAGCTGCTCAATGTCAGGAAATGTCATCTGAGCATTGCAAAGAAATGGGTAAATGCGATATGAGTAAATGTGCTACTATGACTAAAGACCAATGTGCTGCAATGTGCGATAGTCTTAAATGTAGCCCTGAAGAAAAAGCAATGTGCTTGGCTCATTACGATGCAAACGGAAAATGGATCGGTGGCGATGCTAAAGATTGTTGCCAAGGTAAACCAAAGAAACATGAAGGTTGCTCAGGTGAAGCAGTTTGTGAAGAAAACAATGACGTTCCTTGCTCTAAAGGTGACGAATGTTGCAAAAATAAAAAGTAATATTATTTGCATATTCTGCAAAAAAAAGACCACTTTTTAAGTGGTCTTTTTTTTTGCCCGTTTACAACCCATTATCTTTGTGATATTCCTCATGATGAAATTGATAAGAGCTACCCTTTTTTTGTTCATTGCTTCTTTGAGCATCACTGCCTTTTCACAAACTGACTCAACCATTGTCCCTCAAAAAAATGAACAAAAGTCTGATTCGATACGTATTGATATTCATCGAATTTACCAGTCTTCGAAAGCCATTTATTCAATGGTTAAACAAATAAAGAACTCATATAAGTCAATCATTCAAGATCACAAATCCCTGTTCACCATTGAAGATAATTATTTCAACTTGGGATATCTTCAACAAGGATTTAAAACTTTTGAAATAGGCATTTCACATGGAAAAAGAGAGTTGTTATCGGTTACCCGATTTCAAGAAATTCACTATAATCTTCAACTTATGCCTAAAATAAAGCAAACTACATTTCCATTTATAGGATTCAATGTTGGAATTTCTAAGTCCAATTTGTTTTTCAATAGAGCCTTAGAAGCACAGTTCTTTACAAATTTTAAAGGTGAACATGGATTTGTCTTTAGACCAGAAATCGGGATTTCATTTTTAAGTGGTTCACTGAATATCAATTACGGGTATAATTTCATGTTCAAAAAGATCGATGGGTTTGGTTCAAATGTGCTTCATATTCGTTACACCAAACAGAACTTTCGTGAAAAGATGAAAGAAAAAATCATTGAGATCAAAACAACATTAGACAGAGATCGGGTTAGGTTAAAACAATTAGGGATTAACTTACCAAATATTGAATTGATCCGATAAAAAAACAACAAAAAAGCCTTCAAATTGAAGGCTTTTTTGTTGTTTTTACAGTTAGTTACCACATAAATGGCATTTCACCCAATCCTGGATTTGCACGCAAATAGTCGTTGTATTGATTCTTGATTGTGTCGAATTTAACATTCAATTGCTTCAATTGATCTCTCACATCATTAAACACCTGATAATGGGTTTCAGTTGGTGCATTTAACGCATCAAATGTGGCATAATAGGCATTCCAGAATCTCGAACTCAATCCATCTTCTGTCTCAAACTCCTTGGATGCTAATGGTTGATTGCCATTTAGCGATACATTGATCATCTCCAATTCTTTAGATACATTTTCATAAAATGAATAAGTAGAACCTGCAACAGAATAATGTTGTATTGACTGACCAATTGCATTTAGACCAGATTTTAGTTTTTTAAATTTGGATTCTGCCATTTCTATCTCAACCCTCACCTCATTCATGGTTGCAATTTTTTGATTTCTGTTCTGATCAAATGGAACCGTTGGTTCATACAAATATTGAACTCTTTGCAAAACAGGCAAGCTCAATGCTGAATATGTCCCATTTGCATATTCTTCGATCACAATTGAATATTCGCCAGAATTCACAAATGGCCCCCATTGAGTTTCCACCTTGTCATCTGTTCTCATGACAACAGGCTTGATACTATATTTCAAATTCCATTCCGTTTTTGCCCATCCTTTGGTTGCAGGAATATTCCAACGCGCAATCAAAATATTTTTCAAACTTTTAACATCTCCGAATTTATCAGTATTCTGATACACTGAAATAAAAACTTTCGGTGACCTTTCTATACTTTCCGCGAGAATCGAATCTTTCGATGGATAGATCAATGCAGTTGGATTTTTTGAATTCTCAGACTCCTTCTTTTCTCGTCTTGATTTTATTGAGGGATAATCTTTTGTCAACTGATAATATATCACAGCTTTTTCTGTTGGATTTGGACCCATAAATCGAGAAGCTCCTTTATAGCCATTCCCCGATCCACCCAATGGAGAAGAAGGGATATATAACATTGCTGTAGTCGGATTTAAGATTCGTGCTGATTCTTTTATTTGTAAATTCAATGAAGATTTGAATTCTCTCAATCGGTCATAATCGTCGCAAACAGCAAAACCTCGTCCAAATGTTGCCAAAACAATATCGTCGTGGTCATTTTGTTGCACCACATCTTTGATAGCAACAGGAGGCATTCCTCCTTGCCAGTTGATGAATGATTGACCACCATTAATTGAGATGTAAAAACCAAATTCAGTTCCAACCATTAGAATGTCAGAATCGAAATTGTCTTCCAAAATACATTTTACTGGACCGTTCTCAGGCAACCCATTGGTTATTTTGGTCCATGTTTTACCATTGTCTATAGATTTGTAAACATAAGGTTGAAAATCACCAAAACGATGATGATCTAAAACAACATATACAGAATTGGCATTTCTTCCTGCGTGAACCATACTTACAAATGGATATCCAGCTCCATTTTTTGCTGCTGTTGGTCCAGCCGGGAAAACATCACTCATTTTAGTCCATGTTGCACCATCATCATTTGTCACCCAAGTTAAACCATCATCAGTACATGCATACAATTGTCCTTTCGCACCTTCACTCAACCCAGTAATATTTCCATAGATACTTGTACTTTGATTTTTCACCACAGCATCCATGCCCCAAACTTTATCCATAACAGGTAAAGTATTTCTATCAATACCCCTACTTAAGTCATTGGAAATCAATTTCCAAGAATTCCCCATATCTTCAGACATGAATACCTTATTAGCAGCAAAATAAAGTTTGCGGTTATTATATTTAGAAATAATCAATGGAGCGTCCCAATTCCATTTTAAAGCCCCAGTTCCAAAGTTTGTAACCGGTTTGATATCCATTGATTCACCAGTTTTCTTGTCGAATCGGATCAATCCACCATATTGCCATTGGCTATAAACAATGTTGGGATTCTGAGGGTCTACTTGCGATTTAAATCCGTCGCCACCAACTGTAACAAACCAATCAGAATTGGAAATACCGTTTGCTGAATTGTTCCTACTCGGACCACCTAAAGTATTGTTATCCTGCGTACCTCCATAAATATTATAAAATGGTTTAGCATTGTCTGTGGAAACTCTATAAAACTGAGTGATGCTCAAATTGTCTTTGAAGTTCCAATCTTTTCCGAAGTTAAACGTCTCATATAAGCCACCATCGCAGCCTACTAACAAATGATTTGTATTTGACGGATTGATCCAAATAGCATGATTATCAACGTGTTTATTTGGTTCTCCAAGGTTTTTGAAAGTTTTTCCACCATCTTCAGATAGCTTCAAATAAGTATCCATGACAAATAATTTTTGAGGATTTACAGGATCAGCAAAAATCTCTTGATAATAATTTCCAGCAGTTGTGAATGAATTTACTTTTGACCAACTTGCACCGAAGTCCGTTGAAACAAATACGCCACCTTTGTCGTTTGACGCCTCTACCATTGCATACAACAATCCTTTTTGATTTGCTACAGCCATGGTAATTCTACCTACATCGCCATTTGGCAATCCAATACTCAGTTTGTTCCAAGTTTGACCACCGTCTTCAGATTTGTAAATAGCACTTTCAGGACCTCCGCCCAAATAAGTCCATTCATGTCTTCTTCTTTGATGAAAAGTTGCATACATCACATTTGGAAGAAATGCATCAAAATGAACTTCGTTACAACCTGTATTTTTTGAAACATTCAAAGCCAATGTCCATGTTTTACCTCCATCAGTGGTATGATACAATCCCCTTTCTCCTCCTTCTTTCCATAATGGACCATACGCAGATACCCAAACATCATTTGAATTGGCTGGATTTATTTTGATCATTCCAATGTGCTCAGACAATTTCAAACCAACATTTTGGAAAGATTTTCCTCCATCCACACTTTTGTATACTCCATTACCATAACCAACAGATCTTTGGTTGTTGTTTTCACCTGTTCCCACCCAAATAACATTGGTGTTTTGCGGATCAATTGCCAAACAACCGATACTTTGAGTTCCATAACTGTCAAAAATCGGTTCAAAAGTGGTTCCAGCATTTTTGGTCTTCCAAACGCCACCATACGCAGCCGCAACGTAATATTCAGATGGATTAGAAGGATTGATTGCTAAATCCACAATCCTACCGCTGGTTGTTGCGGGTCCGATCATTCTGAATTTTATTTGATTTAGGAAACTTTTAGTTAAACTGTCTCTCGTTTTTGAATCTTTTGTTAAATCTGATTTTGACGATGATGATCCATTTTTTTGGGCATTCAAAGGCATCAATACAACAAATAAACAAAAGAGGGTTACACTCAATTTTATCTTTTGATTCATAGATAAATCAAAAATAAATAATTGATTCTATCTAAGGTAATGTTGTGAACAACTTGTTTAATTTGAGCCTGTAATTTGTTGAAAATAAGACTGCAATTGTATTGCAATTCCTTGCCAAGAAAAGCGTGTTCTGATTTTTTCACCTCCATTTATCCCTAAATTGTTTCTAAAATCATCGTCACAAAGCAAGTTAATAACATTTTCAGCAAATTCATCGGAATTTAGCGATAAGGCAATACCCTCATCATGTTCTAGCTCCAAACCAGAATATCCAACATTGGTGCTCACGACCGGAATGTTCATAGACAATGCCTCCAATACTTTATTCTGAGTACCAGCACCAATACGAAGTGGCGAAACGACCACATGTGCTTTGGCATATTCATCAGCCAAATTTGGAATAAAGCCTGTAACATCGATGTTTTCTGATTTGAGGGACAATACCTTTGCAACTGGTCGTTGCCCGGCAATGACAAAACGGGCATTGGGCACTTTAACTAAAACCTTTGGCCAGATTTCTTCAACAAAATAAGAAACTGCATCAATATTGGGAGCATAATCCATATTCCCGGTAAATAACACACGATTTCGAATAAAAGAGTGCTGTCTTGGCGCAAACACTTCTGTGTTCACTCCATTTTGCAATAATTCAACTTGAATGCCTGTATTTTCTATCAGATATTGTTGATCTTCACGACTACAAACTAAGACTTTTTTGAACTTCGGAATCATTTGAAGTTCATATTTAAATAAACGTTGGAATTCAAATGTAGTAAACCATTTATGAAAAAAATTATGGCTTTTTTCAATTCGTCTTTTCCAATACAAACTAAATGCATCTGGCAGATCTAAAATTACATTTTCTAGGTTCGAATGTCCCTCAAAATATTGAGCCATTCGAATATGCTGAACATGAATGGCATCAAAATTTTCTTTTTGAAGTAACTGATTCAAGGATCTCTGAAATTTAGAAGTTCTAAAAAAAGCAACTTGCAAAGGGCGGTGAGAAAAAAAGCCCAATACCGCTTTCATTGACGATTTCCATTTTGGTTGATATTCAACGGTGATGGATTTGAACAGTTTTACCTTTTTACCATGAGCATTTTCAATTGGATTTTTCAGAATTTCAATGGATTTAAGGTCTTCTAGATTTTCGGCAATCGTGATTAAATGTAATTCGTGTTGTTCGCACAATTCAGAGGCCAAATTAAAAATCTTCAATTTATCGCCCCTAAATGGAGGATATGGCACCCGATTCGCTACAAACAAGATTTTCATTCGGGGCAAAATTATAACATTTCTTTACGTTTTTTTAAAAAAGGATTGCTATTATTGTATTATACATCATGAATCTGAGTAAACGACTAGAAACAGTTATAGAGAGCCAAACTTTGGCCATGACAAAATTGGCCCGAGAATTAAAGGAAAAAGGAAAAGACATTATAAGTTTGAGCATCGGAGAGCCTGATTTCGACACCCCCGTAAATATTTGTGAAGCCGCTGGCAAAGCAATGACAGCTGGACAAACACATTACACACCGGTTTCTGGTACTTTAGAATTGAGAACTGCGATCTCAAATAAATTAATGCGCGAAAATCAATTAGCATTTTCTCCCACAGAGATTATTGTGAGCAATGGCGCCAAACAGAGTTTATTAAATGCAGTTTTGGCCTTGGTAAATCCTGGAGATGAGGTGCTCTTACCTGCACCATTTTGGGTAAGTTACCCATCAATGGTTACATATGCCGGTGGCAAGAATATTGAAATTCAAGGGGAGGCAAAAAACAATTATAAAGTCACGGCTAGTCAATTAGAATCGCATATTACCGATAAAACAAAGCTACTTATCTTTTCATCTCCATGTAACCCCAGTGGCTCAGTAATGAGTTTTGAGGAGCTATCGGAATGGGTAAAAGTATTGGAAAAGCATCCTGATATTTTTGTATTGAGTGATGAAATATATGAAAAAATCAATTACGTAAATAGGCATTATTCAATCGCTGAATTCGAATCAATGAAGGGCCGAGTTGCTGTAATTAATGGTTTATCGAAAGGTTATGCGATGACAGGATGGAGAATTGGTTATATGGCTGGTCCTTTAGAACTTGTAATAGCTTGTGATAAAATTCAAGGACTTATTACCAGTGGCCCCAATTCAGTGGCACAAGCAGCTGGAGTTGAGGCTTTAAATGGAAATCAAGATTCTGTAGAAATGATGAGAACAACCTTCGAAAAGCGCCGTAATTTGATGTTTGATGAACTATCTAAAATCGATGGTTTGAAGAATATACAGCCCGACGGTGCATTTTATCATTTCCCAGATGTCTCTCACTTTTTGGGTAAATCGTACAACGGTAAGAAAATTGAAACTTCCGATGAACTTTGCCTGTATTTATTGGAAATTGCTGAGGTTTCAACAGTTTCTGGAACTGCTTTTGGTTCACCGAATTGCATCAGACTTTCTTATGCAACGTCTGAAGAACTCATTATTGAATCAGTAAGTCGCATTTCAAATGCTTTAAAACGATTGAATTAAAAAATTGTAGGTATATTTGTAGCAATGACAAACAAAATCAACTTCGACGCGCTTTTTAAGAATTTTAATGGATTAAAAGTATTGATTGTGGGCGATGTTATGGTCGACAATTACATCATTGGAAAAGTTGATAGAGTTTCTCCTGAAGCTCCTGTGCCTGTTGTTGATGTGACTCACTTTGATTCCCGTTTAGGAGGTGCTGGTAATGTTGCCCTCAATATCAAAGCAATGGGTGGAATTCCTATTTTATGTTCAGTTATTGGGAAGGACAAAGAAGGAGAAGAATTAAAATTGCTGCTTGATAAGCAAGGATTAACCTCTCGTGCAATCTTGAGCAGCGACAAGCGCAAAACAACCACCAAAACCCGTGTCTTGGGCAACAATCATCAATTATTGAGAATTGACCATGAAATCAAAACCGAAATCGATACCCTGGATAGTTTTTTATTAGAAGAACATTTTGATCGTGAATTAGAAAACGCTGATGTAGTTATTTTTGAAGACTATAATAAAGGTGTTTTACATGCCAAAAATATCGAAAAGTTCATTTCTAAAGCGAACAATGCTAACAAGCCAACGATTGTAGATCCTAAAAAATCGAACTTTTTAACTTATCAAAAAACAACCTTATTTAAGCCAAATTTAAAGGAAATTAAAGAAGGATTAAATATTGAGAATAATCTTGAAACAATTGAACAGGTTCTAGATGCTGTAACTTTATTAGAGAGCAAGTTAAACAATGTTATCTCAATGGTTACTTTAAGTGAAAGAGGCGTTCTCATTAAACAAGGAAACGAACATTTCATCATACCTGCTCATATTCGTAACATTGCCGATGTTAGTGGAGCTGGCGATACTGTAGTGAGTGTGGCGGCCCTTTGTTTGGCGCTCAAAACAGACATTAAAACACTTGCTGAATTATCGAATCTAGCAGGTGGTTTGGTTTGTGAAAAAACAGGTGTTGTACCTATCGAGAAAGACGCCCTTCTTAGCGAAGCAAAGAGAATCAACGCCTAAAAGCGATGGTTCCAGAATTGATAACCTTTCGGCCATACTTCTCAATCTGACTCTATGAAATTGAGGAGTATTTCTTAGTATTATCCCATTACTTTGTTTAGCTTTTTAAGCATCAGAAACAACAATAATGCTGCTCCCAGGAGTAAAAATGTATTCACATAAAAGAAGTTTGCTTTGTTATCGTAAGTATCCCAAAGTGAGCTCAAAACACCCGATAGCTTATTTCCAATAGAAGTTGCCAAGAACCAGCCTCCCATCATTAACGCTGTTAATCTTTGAGGACTTAATTTTGAAACCAATGATAAGCCCATTGGACTTAAAAACAGCTCACCAATGGTGATGACCGCATAAGATGATATAAACCACATGGGAGATGATTTTTCTGCACCATTACTACAAGCGTAAACAGCTGCAACCATTACTAGGCATGATAATGCGGAAATAAACAATCCCAAAGCAATTTTCGTAGGTGTTTTGGGTTCAAGTCCTCTCCTTCTCAAAAATGCAAAAAATGCCAAAACTAAAGGAGTTAAAGCGACGACCCAAAATGGGTTCACTGATTGAAATAAATTTGTATTAAATGCAAAAATGGATTCGTTTTCTTTTGGCATTTTTGCGGAAGCCACATTTTTAAAATAATTTGGATAGTTATATTCTTTTGCACCTTTTTTAATTGGTCTAAACTGATGGTCTAAATAAGCCACAGAATCCTTCTTATAATCAATCTTTTCAGCCAATTTTACGGTTTTTACAACAGGCAAAATTGTAGCAGGCACTTCTCTATCTGTATATCGATCTGCCCAAGTATTCAGCGTAGAGCCATTTTGTTTAAATACTGCCCAAAATGCAATCACAACTGCAAATATTGCAAGCATGGCACCTATTTGAGATTTTTCTTCTTTGGGGGACTTAATGTAGAGCATGACATAAAATACAATCACCGGAATACACCCAAGTAAAAATGCATCGGTTGTTTTTGATCCGACCATTGTAAACGGTAAAAAATATCCAATTAAACCAAAAGCAATGGATGGCAATAAAATGATACCAAAAATTCTGCCTAGAGACATTTCTGAATCCAATTTTGGCTTGATAACATCTGCATGTTGATAATGTTTGGTTCCAATCAAAAAGATTATAACACCGATAAACATACCTATACCAGCAGCCAAAAAAGCTGCTCCCCATCCCAGAACATTGTATAAAATTGCACCGAAGAAATTACAAATAAATGCTCCTACATTGATGCCCATGTAAAAAATGTTGTAGCCAGCATCTTTCATGGATAAATATTTAGGCTCATTGTAAACATTGCCTAAAAGAGTGGAAATATTGGGTTTGAAAAAGCCATTCCCAATCACAACCAATGTAATGGCCGAATACAACGCGAGTTCGCTATGCACCGACATCAAACAATATCCCAATCCCATCAATATCCCTCCAATTAAAA
>CAZYBT010000091.1:9367-10379 GCA_964645755.1 uncultured Rhizobium sp. | reverse complement strand
CGAAATCTATTTTTGTCAACAAAAGCTCACAATTTCTAAAGAGCAACAATCACTTAATTTTCAGCAATAATCAACTTTTTATTGATCTGTATTCCTTTGCCATTCTCTAATTTAAGAAAATAAATCCCATAGGGTAAATCTATTTTGATTTGAACAGCATTTTCCCAAAGTGAAATGTCTTTTAATTGTACCAAAATTCCATGGTCAGTAAATATTTGTAACTTCCACTGTTGCTCTGAACTTGGAATTTGCAAAATGAAATGTTTATGAGCAGGATTCGGGAAAATCTTGGTGTTTTTATCATAAAAATCGCGATTTAAACCGCTTTTCACCTTTGAAAAGTCACTTTTGGCATATTCAATTCCACCTCTCAACATCCCAAACACCACTTCTGGAATAGAATCTCCATCTAAATCACCAATTGCAGGAACAGTTTTTAATCCCATATAAGGAGTAAAAGTATCTTGGTTAAATTCCTGATACAGCCAAGATTCGTCGGCAATTAAACTATCTGTAATTGCATGGTTGTTGATGTGGTACAATCTATTCTTACCAAAATAAGTCCCTACCACCAATTCTTGTATCCCATCGTTATTTAAATCTGCAATTTTAGGCGTTGCATAACCATAAGATTCAAATCCTTGAGGATTTACATCATCTCTCCATAGGTTGGCTTTGGCACCCCACGCATTTGCGGTTTTCCATTTAAAAGATGGTGTGCCAGTTGCATTTTGTCCCTCAAAAAGAGCGATGTTTCCATTATACATTCCAATGATCAGATCTTGAATTCCATCTTTATTATAATCGAAAACTTCAGGAGAAAATGAAGTTTCACCAGGCATATTTTCATAATTTAAAAGGTTGTCGGTTTTGAACTTAAAAACCGGTTTGGCTGATTTTCCAGCAGTATTTTCAAACCAAATGATTTTTCCTTTACTATTTCCAAACAATAAATCAATGTCGCCATCATGATCAATATCGCCTGAACAAGGAATTAATTGTTGCCACATTG
>CAZYBT010000091.1:0-9294 GCA_964645755.1 uncultured Rhizobium sp. | reverse complement strand
CCCAACATTTGTAAAAAGTGCAACAACATCCTTCTGCCCCATTGTTTTATCATAATCGCCATTACTCGCTAAAAGTAAATCTTGGTCTCCATCATTGTCAATATCAATCAACAAAGGCGCCGATTTTGCACCAACATCAATTGTTTTATCTGCAATGAATGATTTCTTGACCAAACTATAATCGGGTTTTGTGGGCGTCCCAATATTCTTGTAAAGATATACTTGTTCCGTTTCTTTAGAATCTAAAATAGCATTGGGCGCTAAAACCAAATCTACAAGAGTATCATCGTCTATTCGCAATGGATAGCCAGCAGGAAAAATATATCCATCAAATGATTTGTTTTTTTCTGGATACATGGTATCAACCAAGATCATTGTATCATATTCATGTTTGGAATCTATTCTCCCATTCACCAATCTTGTAATTTTACTATCTCCAATGTTTGCAAGATACATTTCATAATCACCGTCTCTATCCTCATCCATAAACCAACAACTTGCCCCACCCAAATGACGGGGCCTTAATTTTGGTTTAAAATTGCTTCCACTCCCTTGCAAAAAACACATATTCAATCGGATGTTGTTATCAAATCCTTCCCAGAAATAACCATAACAATAATCCATGTTTTGGAATTCGAAGGTGTCTTTGTTCCAACCCTTCTCTGCACGCACATCCTTGAACATCGTATAGGTTAAATACATAGCATCATAAACTACGATATCCACATCACCGTCATTATCTAAATCCTTTATTTCTGGCAAATCGGTTTTCATATTTCCAAAACTCAAAGCATTATATAAAATCCAAAACGTTGTATCATGCTGATTCCTATACACTTGCGGTCCTAAATTTTTGAATTTCAATCTGCCAGCTTCAGTGGTTTTGTTCAAATAAATAATCAATTCCCCAGTTTCCTGACATGAAAAAATATCCAATTTACCATCGCTATTTAAATCGGCCAATTTAAATACATATTTGATTTCAGGAAATAAATGTTCATACTCCGGGGTATATTTATAATAATCTCCGGAAACCTTTAAAAAAGTGAGTAATTTATTGTCGGTTCGATCAAAAAGAATTAAGTCAATTTTGCCATCTTCATTCAAATCCATTTGTTGAAACTGCGGTGAATTCAAACCACCCATAAATGGGTTTTCTACAGTGTTGGAACCAACTTTAAACTCAATATAACCGCTTTTATTAAATTTGAACTGTCCATTCAACGGCTTTTGAATCATAGCAAAACATGCCATCAATAAATAAATTTGAAAGAATCTGTAAATGTTCATAAAATCGATACATCCAAATATACGAAATAAGAGGTTAAATTTATTCAGAACACTTAAATTTGAAGAAAATATGACGGTGCAAACAATCAAAGAGATTTATTCCAAATTTGTTGAATGTAATTATGTTGTGTCAACCGACTCTAGGAACATTCTACCAAATTCTTTATTTATATGTTTGAAAGGTGAAAAATTTGATGGAAATCAATTTGCAAACGAAGCATTCGAAAAAGGTGCCCAATATGTGGTGACAGAGAATTCTTCGGTCTTAAATCAAAATATGATTTTAGTTTCCGATTCAAATGAAATTTTACCCAAATTGGCGCAATACCACGCAACACAAATTCAAACAAAATTGATTGCCATTGGCGGAAGCAACGGAAAAACCACCACCAAAGAAATTTGTCAGCGCGTGCTTGAACATGATTTTAACACAAAGTGTACTCAAGCCAATTTCAATAACCATATCGGTGTTCCCCTCACACTTTTATCGTTAAAACCAGATGTACACATTGGAATCATAGAGCTTGGCACCAACCATCCCGGTGAAATGAAATTTCTTTGTGATCTTTTTAATCCTGTCGCTGGAGTGATTACCAATATTGGAAAGGAACATTTAGAAGGGTTTGGAAACATTGAAGCCGTGGCCAAAGAAGAGAGTGAAGTCTATCTACAATTGCAAAAATCGAATGGATTGGCGCTTGTGAATCTCGACGATCATTGGTTATCAAACATGTCGAATCGTTTAACCACCAAACAATCTTATTCATTAACCAACCGTTCTGCGAATCTTTTTGCTGAAATTATTTGCGAAATGCCCTATTTAAATTTCAAATTATACCATAATCAAGTTGAAATTGGTGTTTTTGAAGCTCAAATTGGAGGAAAACACAATTTGTATAATTTGATGGTTGGAATTCTGTTTGGAATTTCGTTCGGAATTGATCCTTTTCAAGCCTCATTGTCGGCATGTGAATATAAACCTACCAATAATCGTAGCGAGTGGATTTCATACGAAAAACATGAAGTTTTACTTGATGCCTACAACGCGAATCCGAGTAGCGTTGAAGCTGGATTAAAGAGTTTTTCTTCTCTTGAGGGACAAAAAGCTGTCTTACTTGGTGATATGTTGGAATTGGGAAATTCAGCAAGTACTGAGCATCTTGCAATTTTTAATCTTTGCCAAGAACTGAAGTTTGATGAGATTTACGTTTGTGGTGAACATTTTATGGAAGCAGTAGGACAATTTCCTATGAAATTCAAATCGGCAGATTCCTTGTTAGCATGGCTAGATACTCATCCTATTCAATCGAAATACGTTTATATCAAAGGAAGTCGTGGCATAAAAATGGAAAAATGCTTGGAGCATTTCAAAACAAATGAATCATTTAACTAGAAATATTGACACAAAAAAAGCGCGAATGAAAATTCGCGCTTTTTTATGTCTAATATCTTTTAAGTTAAAAGTATTTCAATCCAGTGATTAACCCTGTGATCAACAAATTTACAATTGCCAAAGGAATCATTGACTTCCAACCAAGATGCATCAATTGATCGTATCTGAATCTTGGGAGTGTCCAGCGTATCCACATAAATACAAATACAAAAAACAATATCTTTGCAAACATCACTCCTACCTGTGCCAATCCCAACCAAGTTGGATCTGTAATCAAATGCATTCCAGGGAAATTATATCCCCCAAAATAAACACAAGAAATCACAGCACAAGAAACAAACATATTGATATATTCAGAGAACAAATAGAAACCTAATTTCATACTTGAATACTCAGTGTGGTAACCACCAATCAATTCCGTTTCACATTCAGCCATATCAAACGGCGCTCTGTTACATTCTGCTAGAGCTGAAACAAAGAAAAGAAGGAATCCAAGAGGTTGATAGAACACATTCCAGTTCAATCCACTTTGTTGTGACACAATTTCATTCAGACTTAGAGTACCGCTCATCATTACTACGGCAATCAGCGATAAACCCATACTAAGTTCATAGCTGATCATTTGTGCGCTCGCACGAATTGCTCCATATAATGAGTATTTATTGTTCGAAGCCCAACCGCCAATCATGATTCCATAAACACCAACACTCACAATTCCTACAATATAAAGGATACCAATGTTAATGTCGGCTACTTGAAGCGACACATCTCTATCAAAAATTCGAATACTCGTTCCCCATGGAATGACTGCGCTGGTGATTGTAGCAACGATCATTGCAACTCCAGGGCCTAAGATAAATAACCATTTCTCAGCATTTTTAGGAATAATTTCTTCTTTGAATAGCAATTTTCCACCATCAGCAAATGGTTGAAACAAGCCGAATGGGCCGACTCTATTTGGTCCCAAACGATCTTGGAAAAAAGCTGCGATTTTTCTCTCACCAAATGTTAAATACAAAGCGATAACCAGAGTTACCAATAAGATAACTACAATTAAAATGAGTTTTTCTAAAATAAGTGCACTATCCATAAATTAAGCTTTGTTTAATAAAGTGGTGTGAGCAGGTGGTGCCTGTTCATAATGATTGGTGGAAATCACTGAATGACGGTTAATTTTTCTTGGACCTTCAATATTCCAATCTGTCAATTCTTTTTTATCGAATCTACACGTATTGCAAATAAACTCTTCAACTTCACCATATTGGTCTTTACGAGCTGTTACACGCGCAATTTCATTTCCAATCATCCAAAGAACAGCTTTACCGCTACATTTATCGCAAGAACACGAGGCATCCATTGGTTTGGTATACCATACGCGACTTCTGAATCTAAAAGTTTTATCCGTTAATGCTCCAACTGGACATACATCAATCACGTTTCCAATGAAATCATTATCTAAACTATTTTCGATATAAGTACCAATTTCGGCTGCATCACCTCTCTTCAATACTCCATGTTCTCTATTTGGGGTCAATTGATTCGCTGTATAAACGCAACGATAACATAAGATGCATCTTGTCATATGAAGTTTAATATAGTCGCCTATATCAATTTTATCAAACTCTCTTCGTTTAAATTCATAACGAGAGGCATCGGCACCATGTTCGAAGGCTAAGTCTTGCAAGCTGCATTCTCCTGCTTGGTCACAAACTGGACAATCAAGGGGGTGATTGATTAATAAAAATTCAACAACACCTTTTCTTGCATCAACAACACGTTCGCTGCTGATATTTTTCACTTCCATACCATCCATTACGGTAGTAGAGCAACTCGCCACCAATTTTGGCATTGGTCTAGGATCTTTTTCGCTTCCTTTGGATACTTCAACCAAACAAGTTCTACACTTTCCACCACTACCTTTCAAAGGTTTATAGTAGCACATTGCCGGGGGAACAATATTTCCTCCAATTTGACGTGCAGCGTTCAAGATGGTTGTCCCTGGATCAACTTGAACCGTTTTCCCGTCGATCGTTACTGTTATTTTCTGAATTTGATCAGACATTTTTATGCGTTTACTTTTTCAAAAACTTTTTCTTTTACCAAACCATAATTGCTTGTCATACAAGCTTTTGGTTCATTAACATGCCATTCAAACTCTTCCCTGAAATGTCTGATAGCGGCAGCAACTGGCCATGCAGCTGCGTCTCCAAGAGGACAAATGGTATTTCCTTCAATTTTTCGTTGAATATCCCACAATAAATCAATATCTTCCATCTTGCCATGTCCGTATTCTAGACGGTGGAGTACCTTTTCCATCCATCCGGTTCCTTCTCTACAAGGTGAACACTGTCCGCAGCTTTCATGGTGGTAAAACCTAGAAAAGTTCCAAGTATTTCTTACGATACATTGATCTTCATCATACACAATAAATCCACCTGAACCCAACATACTTCCTGTTGCAAATCCACCCTCAGCCAAACTTTCATAGGTCATGAGTCTATCTGTACCTTCAGCTGTTTTACAAACCAAATAATGAGGCAAAATTGGAACAGAAGATCCACCTGGCACACATGCTTTAAGTTTCTTTCCATTTTTGATACCACCGCAATAAGTATCGCTGTAGATAAACTCTTCAACAGATACTCCAAGCTCTATCTCGTAAACTCCTGGTTTATTGATATTTCCACTTGCAGAAATTAATTTTGTTCCTGTACTTCTACCAACTCCAATTTGAGCGTAAGCGTCACCACCTTCGTTCACAATTGGAACAACTGCACAAATAGTTTCTACATTGTTTACCACTGTTGGACGTTGCCATAATCCCTGAATAGCCGGAAATGGTGGTTTCATTCTAGGATTTCCACGTTTTCCTTCCAAACTTTCGATTAGCGCTGTTTCCTCACCACAGATATATGCACCTGCACCTGGCGATACTGCTAGGTCTAAATTGAAACCAGATCCTTGAATATTTTTACCTAACCAACCGTTAGCATAAGCTTCTGCAATGGCTTTTTCGAGAATTCTCAATACATACATATATTCACCACGTATGTATATGTAAGATTGTTCACAGCCCAAAGCAAAAGATGAAAGAATCATTCCCTCTATCAATAAATGAGGGATTTTTTCCATCAAATATCTATCTTTAAAGGTACCTGGCTCCGATTCATCGGCATTACACAATAAATGGCGTGGGACACCCTCAGGTTTTGCAATGAAGCTCCATTTCATTCCTGTTGGAAATCCAGCTCCGCCTCTACCGCGAAGTCCAGATTTTTTCACTTCCTCTACAACTTCATCTGGTGACATTGATTTGAGCGCTTTTTCAACAGCTGAATATCCACCATTTTTACGATAAACATCATAAGTGTGAATTCCCTCAATGTGAACGTTGTTTAATAATAACTTTCTCGACATCTTATTCTTGTCCCATATAATTAGCAACTGGCTTTGATCGGTATTGTTCGATTAAAGCATCAACTTTTTCTTCGGTCAAATGTTCATGGAATTTTTCTCCTGCCTGAAGCATTGGAGCGTATCCACAAGCACCCAAACACTCAACTGACTTTAGTGTAAATATGCCATCAGCTGTTGTTTCTCCATCTTTGATTCCCAATTTATTTTCAATGTAGGAAATAATTTTCTCAGCACCTTCAATCATACAAGGTCCAGTTCTGCAAACTTCTAATTTTACTTTTCCTACTGGTTGAGTATCATACATTGAGTAAAAAGTAGCAACTTCGTACACTTCAATTGGTTGAATGTGTAACAATCTTGCAACATAGTCCATCACAGGGGTAGATAAATAACCAAAGTGAGCTTGAGCAATATGCAAAGTTCGAATCAATGCACTTTTTTGTTTTCCTTCCGGAAACAAAGCAATCACTCGTTGAACTTCATCGAGTAATTCTTTAGGAAACTGAATGTTTTCTATATTTTGATTTTCCACGTGATTCAATTTAAGCGTCTAATTCACCTGCAATTACATTCATGCTACTCATAGTTAAAATAGCATCACTCAAAACAGAGCCTTTAATCATTTCAGGATAGGCTTGGTAGTATATAAAACAAGGTCTTCTAAAATGTAATCTATACGGCGTTCTGCCTCCATCAGAAACCAAGTAATAACCCAATTCACCATTTCCACCTTCAACAGCATGATAAACTTCTCCAGCTGGCACAGGTGTTTCACCCATTGTGATTTTAAAATGATAAATCAACGCTTCCATACTTCTATAAACTTCTTCTTTTGGGGGAAGATAGAATGAAGGAACATCGCCATGATATTTACCCTCAGGTAAATTATTCAAAGCCTGTTGTATGATATTTAAACTTTGTTTAATTTCTTCTTGACGAACCATGAATCGATCGTAAGTATCTCCATCTTTTCCTACAGGTACAATAAAATCGAAATCTTGATACGAACTGTAAGGATTCATGACGCGAACATCGTAATCAACACCTGCAGCTCTCAAATTAGGACCTGTAAATCCATAATTCAATGCCCTCTCAGCAGATATTGGGCCCGCACCAATGACACGATCCATGAAAATTCTGTTTCTTTCTAAAAGATTTGTGAATTCTGCAAAAACTTTTGGGAATTCTTTTAAGAATTTATTGATTTTCGCAAAAACCGCTGGACTAAAGTCTCTATCGAAACCTCCTATTCTACCAACATTCGTTGTTAAACGAGCTCCGCAGATTTCTTCGAAAATATCGTAGATTTTTTCTCTTTCTTGGAAAACGTAAGTAAATCCGGTTAGCGCTCCAGTGTCAACTCCAATCACTGAATTGCAAACCAAATGATCTGCAATTCTCGACAATTCCATCACAATTACGCGCATGTAATCCACTCTTTTTGGCATTTCAGCACCAATCAACTTTTCAACGGTCATGTGCCAACCCATATTGTTAATAGGCGACGAACAGTAATTTAATCTATCGGTAATTGGTGTTACCTGTTGATAAGACCTTCTTTCAGCTAATTTTTCAAACGCACGGTGAATGTATCCAACTGTTGGTTCTGCACTTAAAATTCTTTCACCATCTACTTTCAAGATATTCTGAAAAATACCATGCGTGGCAGGATGGGTTGGACCCAAGTTCAAGGTAGCAATTTCACCATCTACCGTTTCAAAACTCGAAATTTGTCCTTGTTGATTTAATTTAATATCGCTCATCTTCCAAAAAAGCTATCATTTTTATCTTCCCTAGTTTCATCTTCAAGGGCATATTCTTTTCTCATCGGATGATAATCCATATCATCCATGTTTAATATTCTTCTGAGGTCCGGATGTCCCTCAAAAACAATACCGTAAAAATCAAAAGTTTCGCGCTCCATCCAATTGGCAGCAGAAAAAAGCGTTACCATTGTTGGAATATTTAAATCTTCTAGATTCAAATTTACCTTGATACGAATTCGGGTATTTTTCACCAAATTATGGAGGTGATAAATGACTTGAAATTCCGCGCCAGACAGATATGGGTAATGAGCTCCACAGATATCGGTTAAAAATCCAAAACCATGGTTATTTTTTAAATTTTCAATCAATGAATAAACATCTGATTTTGAAGCGATCATATTTGTCATACCAAATTGATCTTCTGATGTTTGAACATTAGGAAAAGAAGATTGAAGGTTATTCAGCACCTCCGTTAAGAATGCATTTTCCATTATTTCCCAGTTTCTATATTATAGCTTTCCAACATTTTGCGGTACTCGTCGCTATTTCTTCGTCTCAAACTCTCATTGGACGCAAGTTCTTGGATTTTCATCAGTCCTTCAATAATTTGCTCAGGTCTTGGTGGACAACCTGGCACATATACATCAACAGGAATCACTTTATCAATACCTTGCAAAACAGAATACGTATCAAATATGCCGCCACTAGATGCACAAGCACCAACGGAAAGTACCCATTTAGGTTCCGCCATTTGATCGTAAACTTGTTTCAATACTGGCGCTAACTTTTTGGAAATCGTTCCCATAACCATCAACAAATCACACTGTCTTGGTGTAAAACTTAATCTTTCAGAACCAAAACGAGCCAAATCATAGTTCGCCCCCATGGTTGCCATAAATTCAATTCCACAACACGATGTTGCAAAAGGAAGCGGCCATAACGAATTTGCGCGAGCCAATCCAATTGCCTTGTCTAAGGAAGTAGCAAAAAAACCTTGCCCTTCGTGTCCTTCAGGTTTTTCAACAATATTCACCATATTTTATTTCTCCCATTCAAGGGCACCTTTTTTCCATACATAAATAAATCCGATCAAAAAGAAAGCGATAAACGATACCACCGCTGCAAAACCGGCCCAACCCATTTCTTTGAAATTAACAGCGTAAGGGTAGAAAAAGATTACCTCTACATCAAATAAAACCAATAAAATCGCTGAAAGGAAGTATTTTACCGACACAGGAAAACGTGCGTTTCCTTGGCTTTCAATTCCACATTCAAAATTCTCTTCTCTATTTTTCGTTTTTCTATTTGGCCCTAACAAATGAGAAATACCCAATGTAAGGGCAACGAAACCAACAGCTACTCCTATTTGGAGTAAAATTGGAATATAACTTTCTGGTGAGTTCATAGTTTGCAACAAAAATAATAAAA
>CAZYBT010000090.1:0-10426 GCA_964645755.1 uncultured Rhizobium sp. | reverse complement strand
AAAATAAAGAAATTAATATTTTTTATTTGGTGAATAGGCAACATAATTTAGTAGAGCTGCGTCTAACAGCAAAAGATGACATTCATGTGAAACTTCTTCAGACCTTAAAAAGCAAACAAAAGGCTTGGATTTTGGAGGGACTTACACTTGGAATCATCACATTACTTATAGGCATTGCAATGTTTGTTTACCTTGATAGAGTGGTAAGATTGAATCAGCAGCAGAACAACTTTTTGCTTGCGGTGACGCATGAACTAAAAACTCCAATAGCGGCCACTAATTTAGCGTTGCAAACTGCAGTGAAAAGGAATGATGCGAATATCACACTCAAAATGCTGGGGATGGCACAATCTAACATTTCTCGATTGTCGAGTATGGTTGAACAAATACTCATGGCAACTCGATTTGAAAGTAAATTTACGGATCCACAAAAAGTGAGTTTGAACGTGGGAGATTTCATTCAAAAATGCATTCAATCTATGGATTTATCTTTGGTAGAGATGGAAAGGATAAAACTGTCGATAGATCATGGTATTTATTTGTATGCGGATGAGCATATGATCTCAACGGTGATCAAGAATTTGGTGAACAATGCAATCAAATATTCAGATGGCGAGGGTGATATTGGAGTAGAAGTTAAACAAAATGACACGAATGTGACAATCTCAATTTCTGACCAAGGTATTGGAATTCCGGAGGGGGAGCGAAAAAATGTGTTTGAGAAATTCTATCGAGTGGGAGAAGAAAAAACCAGAACCAAGCCAGGATCGGGGTTAGGTCTTTATTTAGTTAAAAAAATTACAGAAATTCACGGCGGAAAAGTGAGCGTAGTGAATAATCAACCAAAAGGAACAAAATTTATACTCAATTTTTCAGCAACAGATAGCTAATTGGAATGAAGACATACAGGATATTGCTCGTAGAAGACGAAATTGATTTGGCCGAATTGATTCGAATTAACCTCGAAATTGAGGGTTACAAAGTTTCAATTGCCCCCCATGGAGCCATAGCAATACAAAAATTAAAATCTGAGAGTTTTGATTTGGTAATTATGGATATTATGATGCCAAGCATGGACGGAATCACTGCAACACAGCACATTCGTTTATCGAACAACGATATTCCAATTATGATATTATCTGCCTCAAACAGTAGTCGAGATAGAATTAATGGATTGAGATCAGGTGCAGACGATTACTTGAGCAAACCTTTTGAATTGGAAGAATTACTTTTACGAGTTCAAAAATTGATCCGTAGAACCCAACAACACGTACCTCGACTCACATTAACGGAGTATACTTTTGGTGGAAATTATATCAATTTCAATTCTTTCAAAGCTATTGGAAAAAATGGTGAGTTCAAACTCACTAAAAAAGAAACCCAGCTTCTTAAATTATTGATAGAAAAGAAGAATCAAGTTGTGACAAGGGAAGAAATTCTAAAAACCGTTTGGGGATATACTGTTTTCCCTAGTACGCGAACAATCGACAATTTCATTTTGGCGTTTCGGAAATATTTTGAGGACGATGCAAAGAATCCTCTTTATTTTCTATCGCTTAGAGGTGTAGGATATAAATACACTGAAACAGGGAGTTAAACTTTAAAGTTTGATTAGAGGGATTAGAATATTTGATTAAAAGATTAGTAGATTAAAGGGATCAGAAGATTAGATTAATGGATTAGAGGGATTATAAGATTAGATTAGAAGATTAGAGGATTAGTGGGACAGTTTTAAAGCAATAGACCGAGAGGCAATCCAAGCGGTTGTCCATGCTGACTGAAAATTAAATCCACCAGTAATTCCATCGATATCAAGTACTTCACCCGTTGCATAGACGGAAGGGAATTGCATCAATTCCATTGAATCGGTGTTTACCTCAGTTAATGCGATTCCACCTGCAGTCACAAATTCTTCTTTAAAGGTTGTTTTTCCATTGACGTTTAATGGCATTCGAATGAGATTTTCTAAGATTTTAAAAATTTCAGTTTTTTTCAACTCTAAGCATTTTTTATTGGCATCAACTTGAGATGTCTGCAAAATGTAAAGCCACAATCTGTGAGGCAATTCAAACATATTAAGATTGTGCAACATTTTTTTAGGAGATGCTGTCAATATTTCATTCATTGATTGCAAAGCAACTTCCTCCGATATATCCCCAATCCAAGAAATAAGGGCGGTAAATTGATATTTCAAATCTGAAAATTCACGGGCATACCAAGCACTCGTTTTTAAAACTGCAGGACCACTCAATCCCCAATGGGTGATAAGAATTGGACCTGTGTACGCTTTTTTGAGTCCTGTAATTTTAACTCGACCGTTTTGAACAGATAATCCCGCTAACTCGTAAAGTTGCTTATTAAGGATATTAAACGTAAACAATGAAGGCACAGAAGGCACAAATTCCAAATTGAAATTTTGAAGCATTCGTTGCGCGTCATTTTTATTTTGTCCACCAACTGAAACAACAACATACTTTGATTCAATAGATTCATTATCTGCAAAATAGATGGTATGAAGTTGATTTTTTGACTCACTAATTTCGACTACATTGGATTGAATCCACACTTCAATTCCAAGTTTTTGAGCGAGCGATTCAAATAAATTAATGATTGTTTCTGAAGAATTTGATTTAGGAAACATACGTCCATCAGCTTCAACAACAAGGTTTACTCCATGATTTTCAAACCATTGAATCGTATCTTGAACATTAAAAAGTTTGAATGCTCGTTTCAGAAATTTTTCACCTCTAGGATAATTTGCAGCCAATAAAGATGGATTCAATTGGTAATGAGTTACGTTACATCTCCCACCCCCACTAATTTTTACTTTGGAAAGTGTTTTGTTCGACTTTTCTAGGATAACGACCTTCAAATTTTCATTATGGAGCTTCAAATTTATGGCTGTAAAATAGCCTGCGGCTCCAGCTCCTATTATTGCAACATCGAAAACCATTACACTTTAATATAATTTTTATATTCTCCCACTCTCCATCCGAATTTCTTTTCAATCCAGTAAAGTAATTTTGCTTTGAGTCCAAAATTCTTTTGAGCCGGATCATATTGAAACTTCCAATTTACTTTTTCAATTCGATTTTTCATGACCAAAGGATGAGTTCCTTCAAATTTTTTGAGTGAATCAATTGTACCATAATCAAATTCTTGAGTTACGTTCACTTTTTCTTCCATAAATTGATCGTCATGCCACAATCTATGAAACTGCATTTGTTTGATTTGTTGTTGTTTAGGATGTTTCACCCAACCATAATGGAAGATTCTAGCCTTGGTTTCAGCAACCTTAATTTTGGTATTATTCAAGTGTCTGAATCCTTGAGCATCCTTCCAACTTTTAATAGAAGCATGATTGCGAATAATTCGAATTTCGTGCCGATACCACCTACGTGAGTCTCCCACATAATCATAGGAACCATAAAAATGCAAATAATTAAATAACAGTCCATTAACCTGTAAATTGTTTAAATTTTGTTCCATTGCAATTTTAATTTCAGGAACATCATCTTCATGAACACACTCATCGGCCTGAATATAAAATAACCAGTCGCTATCTTTGGAAACATGTGCCAAAGCTTTGTTTGTTTCATCGGCTAAAACCGCCCCACCTTCTCTTAAATTATCGTCCCAAACAGTATCAATAATTTTTAGCTGAGGGATATTGAGTTGATCAATAAACTCGCGTGTATGGTCATCACTTTTTCCAACAGCAACAATAATTTCATGACATAAAGGAGCAATGGAGGTTAAAGCCTCCATGATTGGATAGTCGGCTTTTAAAACATTCCGTGCAATCGCAAAACCTGAAACCTTCATTTTATTGCCAACGTTCATCAATGAGAGGAGTAAAAGACAAATTCATATCTTCGAGCATTTTTTCTACTTCTAATCCAAAATTCACACCGTATTTGGAAACCATGGTCACATTCATTTGTTCTTCAATATCATTAAAATTGAAAATTACAGAGCAATTTCCCGGGTATTGTTCAATAATGTGCTGAAGCACTTGATATTTTCCTTCAGAAACCTCTAAGGGTGTCATGTCGATTTTAAGGGATTTTACCAAATTATCTTCACTGATTTCTGAGGCAAGTTGAATTGATTTGACATTGATTTTCGCATCACTTCTTTCTGGATTATTTTCTGTATTTCCGGTAATGACAACAATATAATCTTTTGAAAAAAGATTTTTATAGGTCATATAAGTCTTAGAAAACACATTTATTTCAATGCTACCAGAATAGTCTAAAATGGTTAATCGGCCATAGGGATTGCCTTTTTGAGAGATGATCTCTCTTGCATTTGTGAGCACGCCCATGATACGAAATTCAGATCTTTCATTTTGTTCAACAGTTGTTGAAAGTTCCTTAATTTTGGTTTTAGCGATTCGAGAATACAAAAATTTGAGATCATCTAAAGGATGTTTACTTAAGAATACCCCAATGAGTTCTTCTTCTTCTTTCAATTCTTGAAACAATGAATATGGATCAACATTAGGTAATTTTGGTTCTTGCGGTGTATTGTTTTCCGATCCACCTCCAAACAATGAAGTTTGTCCGCTGAGTTTGTCAGATTGAACTTTTTGACCGTGTTTAATAGCCAATTCAATACCAATTCTACCTTCAGTATCGGGTAACACATATTGTGCTCTATGATATCTTTTATCGAAATCAAAAACACCTGATTTGGCCATATTTTCTAAATTCCTTTTGTTCACAGCACGGAGATTTACTCTGGATGTCAAATCAAAAATTGATTCAAATGGCCCCGATTTTTCTCTTTCTGCCAATATTTCTAAAACGGCACCTTCACCAATACCTTTAACGGCATTCATTCCGAACCGAATTTGATTATTTTTTGTTACGGTGAATGCTGAGTTGCTTTCATTCAAATCTGGACCTAAAACCACCATATCCATACGTCGGCATTCTTCCATGTAAAAAGTGATTTTTTTAATATCACCCATATTGCTCTTAAGCACTGCAGCCATATATTGAGCTGGGTAATTGGCTTTTAAATAGGCCGTTTGAAAGGCAATTACGGCATAACAAGTAGAGTGCGACTTGTTAAAGGCATACTGAGCAAACTCTTCCCAATCGCTGTAAATTTTCTCAAGTATTTTATCAGGAAATCCTTTTTCTCTGGCTCCCGACATAAAATCTGCCTTCAAATCGTCAATGAGTTTTTTATCTTTTTTACCCATAGCTTTCCTCAAGACATCGGCTTTACCTTTAGAAAACCCTGCTAATTTTTGACTCAGGAGCATTACCTGTTCCTGATAGACGGTAATACCATAAGTTTCCTTTAGATATTCTTCCATTTCAGGCAAATCGTATTCTACCGGTTTACGTCCATGTTTACGATCAATAAATTCCGGTATATATTTCATAGGACCTGGTCGGTAAAGTGCATTCATTGCGATAAGATCACCAAACTGAGTTGGTTTTAAATCTCTCATATGTTTTTGCATACCCGGACTTTCAAACTGGAAAACACCATTAGTTTCTCCTTTTTGAAAAAGTTCATAGGTCTTTAGATCATCGAGTGGAATTGAGTCTAAATCAATTTCTACACCAACTGTTTCTTTCACAAGGGTTATTGCATCTTTCAAGATGGATAAGGTACTGAGTCCTAAGAAGTCCATTTTCAACAAACCCGCTTTTTCAATTTGGGTTACGTCATATTGAACTTGCATCCATTGGGAATCTTTACTTTTTGCAACGGGAACTACTTCATCAATATCTTTTGGGGCAATGATAATTCCACAGGCGTGTACTCCAGTATTTCTCACACTGCCCTCTAATTTCTCAGCATCTTTTAGCACTTGAGCAGCTGGTTCATCGCTATGATAAATTCTTTGTAATTCCTTTAAATTGTCTATTTCCTCAACTTTTAAATTTTTCGAATCATCTTTTGCCAACTCAGCAAGATCGCTGTGCAACATTGTTTTAAAATTCAAGTTACCTGGAACAAGTTTTGCAAGTCTATCTGTTTGAGGCAAAGGATATTGCAAAACCCTGCCGACATCACGGATAGCACTTTTAGCGGCCATAGTACCGTAAGTTACAATTTGGGCAATTCTTCTTTCTCCATATTTATTTGCCACATATTCGATGACCCTATCTCTTCCTTGATCATCGAAATCAATATCAACGTCGGGCATACTCACCCTTTCAGGATTCAAAAAACGCTCAAAAAGCAAATCGTATTTCACTGGATCAACATTTGTAATTCCCAAGCAATATGCTACCAATGAACCCGCAGCAGAACCCCTACCTGGTCCCACCCAAACACCCATTTCGCGTGCAGCTGTTGTAAAATCTTGAACAATCAAGAAGTAACCTGCGAATCCGGATTGGCGAATTGTGTTTAATTCAAAATTCAAACGCTCTTCAACATGTCCAGGAATTGAGCCTCCATATCTTTTTTTACATCCTTCAACAGCAAGATATGTGATATAATCATTTTGCGTTTCAAAACCATCGGGAATGATATAGTTTGGCAATACAATATCGCGAGCCAACTTAGGCGGATCTATAGAATCAATGAGTTTATTTGTGTTTTCCAGTGCCTCGGGTATATCTTTGAATAGTTCTTCCATTTCAGCTTGTGTTTTAAAGAAAAACTGCTCATTGGGAAACCCAAAGCGAAACCCTTTTCCACTCTCTTCATTTGTTGCTTTAGGAGTGGATTGAAATTCTGATGTGTTGATGCACAACAAAATATCATGTGCATTTGCATCGGATTCATCGATATAATGTGAATCGTTAGTAGCAATAATTGAAACGTTGTATTTCCTCGCAAAACGAATTAAAACTTGATTCACATCTTCCTGAGATTTACCAGTATTGTCAATATTCTGCAAATTGTGTCGTTGCAGTTCAACATAAAAATCATCTCCAAACAGTTCATGCCATTCAACGAATAATTTTTCAGCTTCTTCTTCTGATTTAAAAAGGATGGCTTGCGGAATCTCTGCGCCAATACAGCAAGAAGTGGCAATTAGTCCCTCAGAATACTGTTTAATCAAATTTTTATCGACCCTGGGATATTTGCTGTAAAAGCCTTCCAAATAGCCCAAAGAACACAATTTAGCTAAGTTTTCGTATCCCTTTTGATTTTTCGCCAAAAGTAATTGGTGGTATCGTTTGTCTTTTTTCCCTTGTCCGAATGTCTTTTGAAATCGATCTTCCACCATATAAAACTCACAGCCTATCACAGGTAAAATACCTTCCGACTTAGCGGCTTGATAAAACTCAAAGGCTCCAAACATGTTTCCATGATCCGTGATAGCAACGGCAGGCATGCCATCACTTTTGGCTTTTTTCATCAATTTTTTAATATCCGCAGCGCCATCGAGCAACGAATACTGAGTGTGTACATGAAGATGAGAAAATTTCGGCATAAATTGAGCTATCGAATTTACGAAAACCCAGTCTCAAATTGTATGGTTGTGGACAAATTAGGAACAATAATTATTTGCAAAAAATGCAAAAAATCATTCCGTAAATTGATAATAAATGGTATCTCCAGCTACTCTGTCGCGGGTAAAATGCAACATCCAAACAGGTTTATCATTTTGATACATCCCTCTTTCCTTAATTTCTCCCATGTCGTAATATGCTTCATAAAATCCATCTGCATAGGCCAATCCATTTGAACTAATCCCTTTTTTAGAGTATCTAGCCATTCTTTGTCCGTTCGGATAATAATTTTCTTGCCAAATTTCCAAACCGTTTGAATTGTATTTGTAGACTGAGCTTAATTCATTGAACTTATTGTATTCCAACATGTAAGAAACTGAATCTGCCAAAAAATACTTTTTAGTACGCACTTTTCCCTCAGGAGTAAATGAAAATGTAACAATGGCTTCTTTTTCATCGACCATGCTATCGAGCCAAGAGATTGGAAATTTGTAAGGCTTAGGATCGCGGTTGTCTTTTTGCTGACATGAAAACAAAAATATTGTAAAAATGATGCCGAGAATTGAAGTATTTTTCACTTTGCAATTTTACAACAAAAACCCATGTATATCAATGTGAAATTTTCGCTGTAATTTTGCATGGTGTTTTTAAAAGAGCTTCAACTGTTTCATTTCAAAAATCACGAATCTTCGAGATTTGTATTTTCCGGAAAAATCAATGCCATCACCGGTAAAAACGGAATCGGAAAAACCAATATTCTCGATGCTATTTACTTCCTATCTAATGCAAAAAGTTATTTCAATTCCATTGATAACCAATTAATTCAATTTGAAAAAGATTTTTTTACAATCTCTGGCAAATTTGAAGATGAAAACCCTTTTGATGTCACCATAAATTTTGGGAAAGCAACAAAAAAAACAATTAAAAAAAACGGAAAATATATCAAAAGAATTGTAGATCACATTGGTCAAATTCAAACAGTTTTTATCACTCCAAATGATATTTCATTGATTTATGAGGGAAGTGAGGAGCGAAGAAAATTCATCGACTTCACCATTTGTCAGCTCAACCCCATTTACCTTTCGCAACTCATTGAATATCGAAAAGTTATTGAACAACGCAATCAATTTTTAAAAACAGGGGAAGGACGTTTTATCGACGATATACTGCTAGAAAGTTACAACCACAAATTGATTCCGTTGAACGATTCTATTTATCAAACACGACAATCATTTCTACGAGAATTCATCCCTCATTTTGATAAAACATATTCAGAAATATGCAATTCATCGGAGAATTGCAAAATAACCTACAAAAGCAGTTTAAATGACAGGAATATCAAGCAAATTTTTGATGACAATTATCGGTTGGATATTGTTAGCCAGAGAACAACCGACGGGATACACAAAGATGACTTAGAATTCTTGATACATGAGATTCCAATTCGAAAATATGGAAGTCAGGGACAAATTAAGTCTTTTGTAGTTGCACTTAAAATAGCACAATTCGAATATTTAAAGGCAAAAACCGGAAAAATGCCAATTTTACTTTTGGACGATATTTTCGAAAAAATAGATGATTTGAGATCGAATGCTTTGATGAAAATGGTTTGTTCAGACCAATTCGGACAAATATTTGTTTCAGACACACACGCCGACCGTGTGAAAGGTCATTTCAACGAACAAAGTACAGAGTGTACTTTTATTGAAATTTGAGTTACATAAACATACCAATCATGAGATCGATATCGGAATATTTCATTCCAAATTGATCGGCAAGATTTTTATTTGTAAGGTTACCTTTGTATAAGTATGTTCCTCTACGAATGCCGGGTTTCAATCGAAGAAAATCGGCAAAACCACCGCTATTTGCCATCTCGTCTAGCATTGGGGTAAAAACATTGCTCAAAGCGTAGCTTGCGGTTCTGCTCACACGAGAAGCGATGTTGGGAACACAATAATGAATGACATCATGTTTCTTGAACACCGGTTTTTCATGATTTGTAACTTGAGATGTTTCGAAATTACCTCCTCGATCGATAGCAACATCAATTAAAATGCTATTTGAACGCATATTCATGACCATATCTTCGGTAACAACCACTGGACAGCGGGCAGAATTTCCGGCAAGTGCACCAATTACAACATCGGCTCTTTCTAGAGCAGATTTTAGTACAATTGGTTGAATGGTACTGGTGTATAAATGAAATCCAAATGATTTTTGAATGCGCCGAAGTCGGTACATATTATTATCAAAAATTTTTACATTGGCTCCTAATCCTAAAGCTGCTTTTGTGGCAAATTCTCCAACAGCTCCTGCCCCAATTACAACAACTTGCGTAGGAGGAACTCCGGCAAAACCACCTAATAATTCCCCTTTACCAATATGAGTATTGTTTAAATATTCGGCAGCAATTAGAATTGAAGCAGTTCCTGCTATTTCACTCATTGCGCGAATAATGGGAAGCGCTCCAGAATCGTCTTGTAAAAATTCATAGGCCATTGCATTGATGCGCTTATCCATGAGTTTTTTGAGTAAAACTGCATCTAATTGATTGATTTGCAAAGCTGAAATTAAAAGCTGACCAACCTTCATCATGTCAATTTCTTTTTCGGTTGGAGGATCTATTTTCAAGATTGTATCACAGTCAAAAACAGTCTGAACATCGGTTGTGATTTCTGCACCCGCCTCGCTATATTGGTGATCCGAAAAATTTGCATTGTGCCCAGCACCAGCTTCGATGCGAATGTGATGACCGTTTGATGTAAAAAACTTTACAGCAGCTGGAGTAAGCGGTACACGATTTTCCTGAAAAGTGGATTCTTTTGGAATTCCAATCAGCATACCATTTTGTTGAAATTGCACAGCAATCGTTTTCGCTAATGTTTCTGGGATGGATTCTTGGACATGACCGAGGATTGAATTCGACATAAAGTGGTGAGTTTTCCACAAATATAACACAAATAAAACAGACTAAGATTGGCGTTTTTATT
>CAZYBT010000089.1:0-11003 GCA_964645755.1 uncultured Rhizobium sp. | reverse complement strand
AAAAGCCTCTTTTTTTATTTTAGGGCGACCGACCGGTCTCGAACCGGCGACCTCCAGTGCCACAAACTAGCGCTCTAACCTACTGAGCTACGACCGCCATCTAAAGGACTGCAAAGATAGAATTATTTTTTTCAAGAATCAACCTAAAAATTCGGAATTATTGCAAAACTTTTTTGCATCACCCTCTCATCAGCATTACTTTTGTCTCATGCAGCAAAAATTATCGGCTTTGTGGATTGTCGGTTGGTTTCCAACCAAAAACAATCCGTTTGCAGGTAATTTCATTGAACGTCATGCAATTGCATGCTCTCAGCATTCCCAAATTACCGTGGTGCATGCCACCACTCACCCCATTTTAAAAGCCCCAAATCAAGCATTCCAGTCGAGTTTGGCGGAAAATTGTCCCTACAAATTTTTCTTTAAAAGCATTCCTCAGTTCCAATGGACCATGCTTAAACCCTTCAATATCTTGATGTTTTACACCTTGTACTGGGTCTTTATCCTCAAAACAATCAAACAGTTAAAGAAAATCGACGTCATTCACCTCCATGCTCCCGATAAGTCCGGATTTATTGGGGTTTGGCTCAAACTAAAACTGAAAAAACCGCTGGTGCTCACCGAACATTGGGCCATTTACAATACCCCAGTTCCCGATCACTTCTTGGCTAGAAATTGGTTTTTTCAATTTCACATGAAAACTGTCTGGAAACACAGCAATGCGGCAGCCCAAGTGAGTGAACAATTGCACCAAGAGATGGAAAAGATTTTCAAATCTCCCAAGCCCAGCATTTACTTTCCCAATGTGGTGGAACCTTTGTTTTTTGTCCCACACCAACGTCCCTCAGAATTAATTCCCTTCAAGTTGTTGCATATTTCGAATGGTGAAACCCGCAAAAATGTTCCCCTCATATTTGAAACTGTGTTGACGTTGCAATCAAAAATGCCCGTTACCATTGATTTCGTGGGATTTGATGCCGCGCTGCAAGCCAAATTTTCTCAAATGTTTGAGGAAGCAATTGCCGTAAATCATTTGAATCGGTTTTGGACATTCCACGGGAGAAAAAGTCCCTCAGAAATAAAAAACATTTTCAATCAGGTGCATTGTTTGGTGATGGCCTCGAGTTCAGAAAATGCACCTTGCGTGATATCGGAAGCCTTGTGCGCAAATGTACCGGTGGTGAGCAGCAATGTAGGCGGAATTTCCCACATGCTGGGAGCCGAAAACGGGGTGTTATTTGAATTGAAAATCGATTTTCTCGATTCAACTAACAACAATTTCAATATTTCCGCGTTTACAGTAGCATTGATGGATGCACATGCGAAAATTGCGAAAAAATATTTTGAAAATATTCGCGAAAATGCGATAAATACCTATGCTTCCGAAACAATTTCCTCAAGATTGCATCAATTGTATTTAAGTTTGTAACCATGTGCGGTATTGCTGGAATTTCGTCGTCGTTGATTCAATCAAAGGAATATTGGTTGAAATGGGCGCAAATTTTTAGCAAAACTTTGGAACATAGAGGTCCAGACGATGAGGGATTTTTACTGGTTTTTCGGAACAATCAAACGCCATTACCAGTAGGCAATCACTTTGTGCCAATTCCGGATGTTCCTCACATGCCGGCTGGACTTATTTTAGATCATGCATCGGAATCGGTGAATGGTTTGCTGCTGCACAGAAGATTGTCGATCATTGGAATTGGACCCTTGGGTCACCAACCTATTTGCGACCAAACGGGACGTTTTTGGTTGACTTTCAACGGAGAAATTTTCAATTTTTCGGAACTCCAAAGAAATTTTGGATTGCCGAATAACAGTGGAACCGACTCAGAAGTTTTGGTGAATTTATGGGCTCAAAAGCAGGAAAAATGCCTGCCTTTGCTCGATGGATTTTTTGCCTTTTGCATTTACGATTCCGTAGAGAATACCTACACCATTGCAAGAGATAGAACAGGGGTTAAGCCACTGTATTACACCCTAAAAAACGATTGCTTTGCTTTTGCTAGTGAAGAACTTCCATTGAGGTTGCTGATCAACGAACATAAAATTAATCCACATGCGGTTTATTATCATTTGAAGCATGGTATGACCGAAGTTCGAACTTGGTTCAAAGGCATTCAAGCCCTTGTGCCCGGAGAAATTTTACAATGGGCTCCAGAAACCCGGCAATTCAAACAAAGCAAATGGTTCAATCCTCAGAAAATAGAACCGTTCACCAACCATTTGGAATTGAGGGAAATGTTCATGTCGTCGATGACGAAGCGACTCAGATCGGATGTAAAACTTGGATTTGCGGTGAGTGGTGGAATCGACAGTGCGATTATTGTAGGTGCTGCCCGACATTTGTTGGGGGCAGATGCGAAGTTGGATTATTTTTCGGTGGGATCAAACCAACTTGTTGGCGATGAAAGTCCTTGGCAGAAATTGGTGGTAGGAAAGAACAAGGGAACTTGGCACCGCGTGATGGTGGAAGATTTTACCGATGAACTTTTGCCAAAGCATGTTCGATTTACAAACAGACCGGCGGTTGCGTGGAACAATTTGGCGCATTTTGCATTATGTGAAACGGTTCAAAATTCTGGTGTTACCGTGTTGTTTAACGGTCAAGGTGCCGACGAAATTTTTGGAGGATACCCCGATTATTTTATCGAAACGCTATGGTCGGAGCGGAAATTATTATCGAAAAGCCGTAAAAATTGGCCTATTTCTTACGGAGAAGCCTTAAAGTTTTTTACCAAACGAAAACTAAGGAATATGTTGTCGTTAGAGCAAAAGTTCAAAATTGAGCAAAACGTTTGGGGGAATATTCTCAAGGAAGGCATGATAGAGGAGGAGTTGGTTGAGCTTCATCCCAAAGTTAATTCATTGCAAGAGATGATGTTAGGTGATTATTATGGCAAGGCTTACAACCCGAAATTTTACGGGAAATTGTATCAAATGTTGGCCTGGGAAGACCGCAATGGAATGTCTTTTCAGTTAGAAAGTAGAAATCCGTTTGCCGACGACGTCAACATCCCTCAAAAATATTTGGGGAAATTCCAACTCAACGAATTGATGCAAAGTGAATTGCCTAAGGGACTTTTACGCGATGCATTCAAGGATTTGTTGCCATCTGAATTGTATCAGAGAACTGATAAAAAAGGATTTTCGGTACCCGAGGCATTGCTAACGAAAAAACATGGGTTGAAATGGAAAGATGCCTTTATGTACGGCGGTTTAAATCCATATATACAAAAGGAATATCGGTCTTCTATTTTGAAGAGATTCAACGAGTTGAATGCGAAAGAGTTGCAGTTTTATTTTAGGGCCAGTGCCTTAGGTTTTTATTTAAGTTTGTTGGATTATGAGCGGTAATAGTCCCTTAAAAAATTATGGTTGGCAAATAGGCAAGGCCTTGATTTCCATTATGGTGGTGATCACATATTCGCGTTTTTTGGGTGCGGATGGGCGTGGACAAATGAGCATTTATTTGTTGTATTTGCAATTTATTTTGATGTTGGGTGAGTTGCTTGCTGGCAGTGCAATGGCCAACTGGTTGGTGAAATACAAACCGGGTCAAATATTGCCTTGGATGGTGTTGTATTTGGGTGCAGTGATATTAATATGTGGTGTTTTAATGGGCAATTTTTTTGAAATAAAATCAAAGATTTTGTTTCCATTGTTGATACAAGGAATGGGTTTGGCTATTTTAAACGTTCAATTTAACATTTATCAAAGTAGGGGATGGATTTTACGACGTAACAAATTACAGTTGATGTTGGAAATCACAAAATTGCTGACGCTTTTGATTGTTGTTTTTCTGCTTCCTTTGAATGTGTTAGAGGCAAAAGTGCAGGCAATGTTGATGGTGTTGGCCTTCGTAACCCTGTTTTTTCTTGGAATATCCATTTTCAAAACTTTAAATATTTGGGGGCAGGCATTTGAAGTAGAACAACCTCCTACAGGTATTTTTTTTGAGGGACTTTGGGCGCAACTAGGACATGTGATTCTCTTTTTTATCAATAAGTTACCGTTGTGGTTGATTGCGAAATATCTGGGAAACACGGAAGCAGGAATTTTTGCGAATGCCCTTTTGATTGCTGACACTATTTGGATTTTTTCTGGAAGTTTTGGCACTGTAATTCATTCAAGGGTGATTAGAAGCGATCGTAAATTGTATCACGAACGGTTGCTGCGCAGATACATTGATTTTTCATTTTTAGGGACATTGACTTTGTGTTTTGCGATGTTGTTGATTCCCAATATTGTCTTTGTCGGGATATTTGGGGCAAATTTCGTGGAGTTAAAGTTACAAGCGACATGGTTGATACCGGGAATTTTATTCATGGGCATATCGGCATCTGTTGGAAATTATTTACACGCGGTGAACCGTTTTAAGACCATATTTGTGAATCATTTGATTGCACTGTTGGCCATGTTGGTTTTTTTTTACGGTGCATTTTTGACAGGATTTTCGGTAGCAAAAGTGGCATTTGGCATGAGTTTGGGCTATTTTATTTTGATGTTGTTGCATTTAAAATCAACAAATTGGCTATTTAAGAACGATTTCAAATTGAAGTTTAACATATTGTTAATCAGAAGGTTGTTTTTAATTAAAATGGGCAACAAAGGTTGAAAAGTGTCTATTATTTTGGTTTGGTTATAAAAAATATTTTTTAGCCCGATACAATCTTCTAATTTTGCATTCAAATCACTAAAGATTTTGTACATACTATGTCAGCACCAATGAATGGCGGATCACCAAGATACAATCCGCTAGAAAGCATGAATCGTCGCTTTGACGCGGCCGTGGAGATTTTAGGTTTAGATGAACAGTTTGCAAATGTTTTGCGTGTTCCAGATAAAGTTGTAATGGCAAATATGCCGGTAACAATGGACGATGGTACCGTGAAGGTGTTTGAGGGCTACCGTGTTGTTCATAGTGTTCACTTGGGTCCATCAAAAGGGGGTATCCGTTACAGCATGGATGTAAACCTCGATGAGGTGAAGGCATTGGCAGCATGGATGACATGGAAGTGTGCCGTTGTGAATATTCCTTACGGTGGAGCAAAAGGCGGTATCAAATGCGACCCTCGTTCTATGAGTAAAGGTGAATTAGAGCGTTTAACAAGAGCATATACATTGGCAATGAAGAATGTATTTGGCCCAGAGAATGATATTCCTGCTCCAGATATGGGAACAGGCCAACAGGAAATGGCTTGGATTGTTGATGAATACAGCAAAATTAAAGGTCATAATGCTTGGGGTGTTGTAACAGGTAAACCATTGGTTTTAGGCGGTAGTTTAGGTCGCGTAGAAGCAACTGGTAGAGGTGTTATGGTAAGTACCCGCAGTGCATTGGCTAAATTAGGGTTGAAACCAACCGAGGTTACTTGTGTGGTACAAGGATTTGGTAACGTAGGAAGCATTTCTGCCAAATTGATTTCTCAAATGGGTGTTAAAATCATTGGTATCAGTGATGTTACTGGTGGATATTACAATCCAGAAGGAATTGATGTAGCCGTGGCAATGGCCTATGTTCAAAATAGCCCAAATAGAAACTTAGAAGGTTGCAACCTTGGACAAAAAGTGAGCAATGCAGAATTGTTGGAATTGGAATGTGATGTTTTGGTTCCAGCTGCAATGGAAGATCAAATTACCCCTGAAAATGCGCACAATATCAAAGCGAAATTAATCGTAGAGGGTGCAAATGGTCCTACAACTGCTGCTGCGGATGCAATTTTGCAAGAAAAAGGTATTTTGGTTGTTCCAGATATTTTGGCAAATGCTGGTGGTGTAACCGTTTCTTATTTTGAGTGGGTACAAAACCGTTTGGGATACTATTGGACAGAAGAGCGTGTGAACAGAAGAGCAGACAGGGTGATGAAACAGTCTTTCGACAATGTTTTTGCATGCGCAGACAAATATAAAATTAACATGAGAATTGCGGCTTATGTGGTAGCACTTGATAAAGTGTCGAGCACATTGAAGTTACGTGGTTCGTTCTAAAAATATGAGACTACACAGAGAAGGATTTACCATTATTTTAATCACCACATTGGTGTTGGGTGCAGTGAACATTCCACTGCAAATGTTCATGAGCGAAAGCTTATTGTCGACCATTGTACTTGCAATTTCTTTGTTGCTTTACATTGCGATTGTGCAATTTTTCCGCCATCCAAGTCGCAACATTCCAAACGGCGATAATTTAATCATTGCGCCAGCAGACGGAAAAGTAGTTGTGATTGAGGAAGTTGTAGAAACAGAATTCTACAATGAAAAGCGCCGTCAAATTAGCATCTTCATGTCGCCAATTAATGTGCACGTGAACCGTTATCCAATTTCGGGTAAAGTGACATACCAAAAATACCATCCAGGTAAATATTTGGTAGCATGGCATCCAAAAAGTAGCACAGAAAACGAGCGCACAACCGTGGTTGTTGAGTCTGCAAAAGGGTCAATTTTATTCCGTCAAATTGCCGGAGCCTTGGCCAAACGTATTGTGTGTTATGCAAAAGAAGGTGCTGCCGCTCAAATGGGTGCAGAATATGGGTTTATTAAGTTCGGTTCAAGAATTGATCTTTATTTGCCCTTAGATGCTGAAATCTGTGTAGAAATGAATCAAAAAACAGTAGGTGGAGAAACAATCATTGCCAAATGGTAATGTAAGTTTAACATCTGAAAAATATTTCAAAAAGGCCCTGTTTCAGGGCCTTTTTTTATGCAATTTGTCATTGTTTTTGTGATTGTAAAATCTTAAGATTTATGAACAATTCTGACATGTTTTTTGGTTGATTGCATTATTTTTGAAAACAATATGATGAAAAAAGTAAGTTTATTGGGTGTTTTTGTCTGTGTTGTAATTTTTGCAAAAGCACAGTCTACTGATTCTTTGGGATTATTTAGACAATACGACAGCATGATGAATCAGTACAAATCGGCAAAATCGAATTATGATTCTAAAAAAGAAAAATTAGAATCTTTGAAAACAGCAGCTGTAGATATTTCATCTCTTTCGGTATCTGGTGCCACTGAAAAATCTAAAGCAATGGCTGCAGCGAAACTTGAAAAGGAAAAAGCAGCATTAGAATTGTCTGCAAAAAAGAAAGCCGTTACCGAAGTTGCCGAAAAAGCAAACAAAGTCTATCAAGAAAAATTCAATTCAGCCAATGCGGCATTGCAAAATGCCAATGCAGCGGTAACTGCAAAGGAGCAAACTGTTAAATCTTTGAAAAGCAAAGAAGCGAAAGCAAAAGGCAAAGCAAAAGCAGCAATTACAAAGGAATTGGGTTTGGAGAAATCAAACTTGGTTACGTTGACCAACAAACAAAACGCTTCTAAAAAATCTTTTGACGCTGCAGATGCGAACGCAAAGAAAGCTTCTGAGAATTTAAAGGCAGCATCAACATTGGTGGTTGAATAAGATTGTTTCTATAGAATCAGAGTAAGTTGACGGTGAATGTCATTTTTATTGACCTAAACATACTTCTATTGAAAAAGATTCGAAAATTTTGTATATTTGTATAACACACATAAATAGTTTAGTTATGAAAAAAATTGTAATGTTAGGAATGTTGGTATTTGGTTTTACATTGGCGGCTTCTGCTCAAACCGATAAACCAGCTACAGAAAAGAAATCTTGTTGCAAATCTAAAGCTGCGGGTGAAACCAAAGCTGATTGTCATAAAGCAGAAGGTACAACTGCAGAAGCAAAAGCTTGTTGCAAGTCAAAAACAGCGTCTACAGAGGCAAAAGCATGTTGCAAATCTAAAAAAGAAGGTGCAGCAGGTTGCGAAGGCAAGCACGAAGCTTCTGAGAAAAAGCACAATTGCGCAGATCACAAAGAGAACAAATAATCTCCTTTGTGGATTCACATATTTAAAGGCTACTTCGGTAGCCTTTTTTTATTTTTATTGCGTACTTTTTCAAACAAATCACTACTGCCAAATTCATTATCTTTGCAACATGGTAGATAAAGGTTTTCTGCGCATTGCATTCGGACTAATTACATTGGTGGTGGTATCAGCTGCTGCAGTAGGAATTTATCTCTATTATAATTTTAATGCGCAAAGCCGTTTGCCTCTTATTGTTCCTCAGTCGGCTAATTGGTTTGTTCAAGTTCAAACCAAAAAAATAAAAGAAGATTATACTGGAAACAAGCCACCTTACTATGATAGTTTTTATCAATTAATTGCCAATGCCGATGTTTTTAAAGGCTGTGCCGATGCGGGGACTCCTGGTCTTGGGCTGTTTTCAGATGTTGTGTTGTTTGAAACCGATAAAGCAAAATTCTTAGGATTGTCTGTTTCATCTGAAAGTAAATTAAGTGCTTTTTTGGATGCACTGAAATCGTCGAATAAAGTTCATGGTAAAATCAACAATCCCAATTTTACCTACGTGAAAATTGTAGGTCGTAATTTGTATGTTGCCTATAAATATAAGGCCATGGTATTTATGGAGCCTTTCGATACCACTGAAAATGTGACGTTCAATGAAAAAGCCTTATCGGAAGTTTTTTCTGGCAAAGAATCGAAATTCATGCACAACAAATTGATCCAAGAATTGTACGATAAAGACGCCCATGTTATTTGGTATCATCGTCACAAGGCAGAGGGGACTTCAAAACTAACGGAAATGTCTGTGGGCTTTAACATGGGACAACAAAATCTTCAAGTTTTTTCTTTGGGTTCAGCAAAACATATTGAGAGTAAGTCACCCTTGTTAAATCAATGTGCTGCTTTTACAGGCTATCATTTGTTCGATGCTCAGCATCTGGTATTTGGTTCTCATTCCAAAGATAGTTCCAATGTATTCACTATAAATGCATTAGGTAGTTTGTCGAATGTCCCTCAAAACCAAAAAGAAACGACCACTTCTGAATATTACTTAAATTCAATTTTTAAAGTTGCTTGCGACTATTTAACTCAATTAAAATGAAAATCAACGATTTATTAAATCAACGAATTGCGATTATTGATGGTGCTATGGGTACCATGATACAAAAATATAAACTGTCGGAAGAGGACTATCGCGGGGAGCGTTTTGCAAATTATGAACACCCTTTAAAAGGAAACAATGATTTGTTGGTTCTCACTCAACCACAAATAATTACTGCCATTCACAAAGAATTTTTGATGGCCGGTGCCGACATTTTAGAAACAAACACGTTCAACGCCAATTCAATTTCGATGTTAGATTATCACATGGAGAATTTGGTTGAGGAATTGAATGTTGCTTCTGTGAAATTGGCTAAAAAAGCGGTTGAAGAGTATCAACAAGAGGTTGAAAATAGACCTATTTTCATTGCAGGTGCAATGGGACCAACCAATAAAACCGCTAGTTTGAGTCCCGACGTGAACAACCCTGGTTACAGAGCTGTGAGTTTTGACGACTTGGTGCAATGTTATACCGAACAAGCCACTTCATTGATCGATGCAGGTGCTGATATTTTGTTGATTGAAACAGTTTTCGATACTTTGAACTGTAAAGCGGCTTTGTTTGCTGTGAATACACTCAAAGAGGAGAGAGGTATTGACATTCCAGTGATGGTAAGTGGTACAATTACAGACAATTCTGGAAGGACGCTAAGCGGACAAACACCTGAGGCGTTTTGGAACAGTGTGTCGCATGGGGAATTACTCAGCGTTGGTTTTAACTGCGCTTTAGGTGCGGAACAAATGCGTGAATATATTGGTCAACTTTCTCAAGTTTCTGGCATTTATGTGAGTTGTTATCCAAATGCAGGATTGCCAAATGAATTCGGAGAATACGATGATACACCGGAGGGAATGAGTAAAATTATTGCCGAATGGTGCCAAAACGGTTGGGTGAATATTGTTGGGGGATGTTGCGGAACAACTCCTGATCATATTCGTGCAATTGCCAGTGAGTGTAAGAAGTTTTCGCCAAGACCTTTACCAATTGTTGCTTAAGTGTCAGAACGACACTTGTAAAAGTGATTTTTTTATTAAAAAACTCCGTATCTTTGCACCCAGAAAATCAATGGCAGAAATTCAAACTCAAAATGTCCCTGTAACTACATTTGACTTGTTTGCAGGTTTAGAGACAACACAACACGAGCAAATCGTATTTTGTCAAGATCACGCAACTGGCTTAAAAGCCATCATTGCTATCCATAATACGGTGTTGGGCCCAGGATTGGGTGGAACCAGGATGTGGTACTATGCACATGAAAAAGATGCAGTGAGAGATGCGTTAAGATTGTCACGTGGTATGACTTACAAAGCTTCCGTAGCAGGATTAAACCTTGGCGGAGCAAAGGCTGTAATTATTGGTGATCCAAAAACAATGAAAAGCGAACCATTGATGAGAAAATTTGGTCGTTTCGTTGAGAATTTAAATGGAAAATACATCACTGCAGAAGACGTAGGAACTACAACCCGCGACATGGAATACGTGAACATGGAAACAGATCACGTAGTTGGTTTACCTGAAAGCATGGGCGGTGGCGGAGATCCTTCTCCAGTTACAGCTTATGGTGTTTACATGGGTATCAAATCTTCTGCTAAACAAGCTTATGGTAACGATAGCCTTGCTGGTAAAAGTGTTGCTGTAATGGGTATTGGTAAAGTGGGTATGCACTTGTGTGAATACTTGCACAAAGAAGGTGTAAAATTATACGTTGCCGATATCAATGAAGGTGCTTTGAAATATGCAGCAGATCATTTTGGTGCAGTTGTGGTATCTGCAGAGGATATGTTGGGACTTGAAGTTGACATTTTTGCTCCATGTGCATTAGGTGCTATTTTGAACGACAATACATTGCCGAAATTGAAATGTCAAATCATTGCGGGTGCTGCAAATAACCAGTTGGAAGATGAGAACATCCACGGAAATATATTGAGAGAAAAAGGAATCATTTATGCTCCTGATTTTGTAATCAATGCCGGTGGATTGATCAACGTTTACAGCGAATACAATGGTTACGTAAGAGAACAAGCAATGGCTCAAACTGAAAATATCTACAACACAATTTTGGATATTTACAAAATGGCTGATGC
>CAZYBT010000088.1:0-11424 GCA_964645755.1 uncultured Rhizobium sp. | reverse complement strand
CAGGATACGGTGGAACCCAACGCTTGATTCAGCTCATCGGCAAAGGAAAAGCCATCGAACTTTTGGTTACCGGTGATGCCATCGATGCACAAACTGCCTTGCAACTGGGCTTGGTTAACCACGTGGTGGAACAATCTGAATTGCTCGATTTTTGCAAAAAGTTATTGGCCAAAGTTGGCAGTAAAAGTCCGTCTGCAGTGCACAAAGTGCTTAAATGTGTGAGTGACTTCTACCGCCCAAATGTGAATGGCATGCAACGCGAAATTTACGAATTTGGTAGCGCCTTCGAAACAGCAGACTTCAAAGAAGGCACAGAGGCGTTTTTGGAGAAGCGTAAACCATTATTTAGGGGTTAGAGGGTTATAGGGTTAAAGGGTTAGGGGGTTAAATGAAACCCATAAACCTTGCGAAAGCTTTCGGGACTAAGAAAACAAATCACAATGAAAATTGCCATTTTAGGAAATTACGCCACACAGTTTTTGTATAAACCGTTGCTGAAAAGATTAAAAGCAGAGTTTCAGGAGGTGGAAGTGTACCATGCTGAATTTAATACCATTGACTTTGAATTGATTGACAATCAATCGAATTTGTATCAGTTTCAACCGGATTTTATTGTTTGGCATGAATCCACACTCGCGCTGAGAGACAATTTCTATCAAACAAATCTTGCCGATAGGCAGCTTTTTGCCGATCATTATATGGGTCGTTTGCAGCAATATCTGCAAAATATAGCCACACATTTGCCCAATGCAAAAGTGCTTTTTCCGAACCATGCCCTCAATTTCAATGACAATGTTTTTGGTAACTACGGGAACAAGGTGTTGGGCGCTTGGGATTTTCAAGTGAAAAAGATCAATTATTTGCTCAATGAATTGGCCCTGCAGCAAGCAAATTTTTATCCCTCAGAAAGTTGCCCAACAACAGTAGAAGAAGCCATCACGCATTATCCGATGGTGGTAAACGCCGAGTTGCACTTTACCCCCAATTACCTCAATTGGTTGTCGGGGGAGCTGGTGAAACAGGTGCTTGCCTTTACTGGAAAATTCAAAAAATGTGTGATTCTCGACCTCGACAATACCCTCTGGGGTGGCATTATTGGCGATGATGGACTTGAGAACATTCACATTGGGAGTTTGGGAATAGGCAAGGCTTTTACCCGCTTTCAAAAGTGGTTGAAAGAGCTTAAAAACAGGGGTATCATTCTGGCCGTTTGTTCTAAAAACGAGGAAAACATTGCCAAAATGCCGTTTCTTAAACACCCAGAAATGGTGCTGAAACTCGATGATATCGCCGTTTTTGTGGCCAATTGGGAGAGCAAAGCCGATAACATTCATCGCATTCAGCAGATTCTGAATATTGGCTTCGATTCGATGGTTTTTTTGGACGACAATCCAGCCGAACGCGAAATGGTAAAATCTCATTTGCCGGCGGTTTGTGTGCCTGATTTGCCTGAAGATCCGGCCGAATACCTGCCATTTTTGATCGAACAGAACCTATTTGAAACCGCGAGTTATTCTGGAAACGATCAAGAACGCACCAAGCAATATCAGGCGGAAGCCATGCGTGTGGAATTGTCGAAATCCATCACCAATATGGCCGACTATTTGGCATCCTTGGAGATGAAAAGCCATATTCGTGCATTCGAACCTGTTGATGTTGAACGCATTGCGCAATTGACTCAGCGTAGCAATCAGTTCAACCTGAGAACCGTTAGGTACACTTCGGCGGAAATTGAGCGCATGATCAACAACCCAGAATATTTCACGTTGGCGGTTGATCTGAAGGACAAATTTGGCGATTACGGACTCATTAGTGCCGTGATTGTAAAGCTGAATGGCGATGAGGCATTCATTGACACCTGGATCATGTCGTGCCGTGTTTTGAAGCGTGGGGTAGAACAAATGGTCATGGATTCTTTGAAGGAGGGACTAAAACGTTTGAACATCAAAACCCTGATAGGTGAGTACCTTCCTACGGAAAAGAACAAGCTGGTGGAGAATTTGTTGCCGGAAATGGGGTTTGTTGATGGGGTAATTGGGTTGTAAACCAATAATCTATTAAACAAAATTTGATAGTGGTTTACAAAGATTTGAGTAAATAGATAATTAAAAGCGTTAATTTTGAAATTTTGGTGGGTCAAAAAAAATATAAATTGATATTATGAATGTAACTACAAACGATTTATTGCCAATTTTTAAGGAAGTATTGGAATTAGATGATTTAGAATTGAGTGAATCTACTGTAGCATCTGACATTCCAGAATGGGATTCTTTGAATCATATTTATTTGGTTGTAGCCATTGAAAAACAATTTAAAATAAAATTTACTACACATCAAATTCAAAGTTGGAAATGTGTGGGCGATATGTTGAATGAATTAAACAAGTAATTATGTTGTTTAATAGTTTTGAGTTTTTAATATTTCTTCCAATCGTATTTTTACTGTATTGGTTTGTTTTTTCAAAAAACAAGACTACTCAGAACTTCTTTTTATTGGTTTCTAGCTTTGTATTTTATTCATTTTGGGACTGGCGTTTCTCATTTTTGCTAGCGTTTTCAACTTTGCTCGACTATACCTCTGGTATCATCATTGATAATGCAATAACCATTCAAAAAAAGAAAATTTGGATGCGCTTGAGCATCATCATTAACATCGGGTTGTTGTGTTATTTTAAATATTTCAACTTTTTTATTGATTCTTTCATTCGACTTTTCAATCATTTTGGATTACATGCTGATCCACATACATTGAATATCATTCTTCCAATTGGTATTTCGTTCTATACTTTTCATGGCGTTTCTTATGTTTTGGATATTTATTATGGAAGAATCAAAGCGCATAAAAATGTAATCGATTATTCACTATTCGTTTCGTATTTTCCATTATTGGTAGCTGGACCTATAGAAAGAGCAACACATTTATTACCTCAGCTAAACGAAAAAAGAGAATTTAAATATAACCAAGGAGTTGAAGGGTGCAATTTAATTTTATGGGGCTTATTTAAAAAAGTTGTTATTGCTGATTCTTTGGCACCAATTGTAAATGATATTTTTTCCAATTATCAAAATTACAATGGCATTACATTGGTAATGGGTATTGTTGGGTTTGCCTTTCAGGTATATGGAGATTTTAGTGGTTACACAGACATTGCGCGCGGTGTTTCAAAATTATTTGGCATCGAACTTATTCTGAATTTCAACTTTCCATACTTTAGCAAGAATATTCCAGAGTTTTGGTCGAGATGGCATATTAGTTTGTCGTCTTGGCTTAACGATTATGTATTCACTCCATTGGCTTTGAATTTTAGAGATTGGGGTAAGCATGGAATCTTTTTGGCGGTTTTTATCACATTCCTTATCTCTGGTTTGTGGCACGGTGCTGCTTGGCATTTTATTGCTTGGGGCGCATACCATGGAATATTATACATTCCAAGCATTTATTCTAAAAAGGGATTAAAATCAATGGTGAAAAGGAAAAATGATGGAAATATTTCTTGGAGGGATATTCCCAGAATACTGTTAACATTTTCTTTGGTGTGCTTTGGTTATTTGCTATTTAGGGCGGATAGTATCTCGATAGCATTTGATTATTTAATTAAAATATTTGAATCAGATTTCTTTGAAAGTTATATAGGTCGACTTTTCTATCAAATAATAATACCTATTGTTTTCATTATTTTCTTCTTGTTTCTGGATTGGAAGAACAGAAGAAAAAAGAGTGATGCTGTATTTCTAAGTGTCAAATATAGTTTTTGGTTGCATATTTTAATTTTGGTCATTGTATTTATTCACTTCTTTAGGGGCGAAGCGAATTTGGGATTTATATATTTTCAGTTCTAGTATGAAGTTATTTTTATTAAAAATATTCTCCCGTCTTGTTATTGCTTTTATTTGTTTGATAGTGTTTGTTGGATTATTTACCAATTACGTAAAGAACCAATATGATCCATATTATGTCAAACTTTTAGGCAAAACGGATCGAGGATTAATTTTAGGAGATTCAAGGGCTTTACAAGGGATTGATCCTGAAAAATTGGATTTTCCAACATTCAATTTTGCTTTTACCATTGGTCATAGTCCTTATGACGATAGTTATTTAAAGTTAATTTTAAAAAAAGTTGATACTCTGTCTAAGGGCAAGCGACATCATATCATTAGTGTAACACCATGGAGTTTAATTTCTCCAGAGAATTTAAATCAAGATATTAATCCTTATTTTTCGGAAAATTTGAAATATAACTTTTCTAATCCTAATTGGGAGTACATCATTAAATATTGGGATTTGAGTTTTATAAATTCTTTAAAATTGTTAAGAAATAAAGCACACACCTCAGATTTCGGCTGGAACAATCAAAACATGGGAGAAGAAGAGCTTAAAAGAGAATACCCAAGAAGGGTCAGAGAAAAAATTGATAATTATAAATCAAAATATAAAAAACAAGCTTTGAGTTTAAGTTCACATAGAATGCAGAATCTAATTCATATTATCAATTTTCTAGAGAAAACTGGAGAAATTTCAATTTTGAGACTACCAATTTCCAAAGAAATGCAAGAATTAGAAAATCAATTTTTTCCTAATTTCAATTACTTGTTGTCTAATTTGGAAATAGAAGATAAGATTGATTTTGTTGATTTGACTTATCTTGATATTCAAACAACTGATGGGAATCACATATGGGGAGAAGATGTTCCAAAAGTAATGCGTGAATTAAATTCAAGGATTAAACGCTAAATTTATTCATTTCAATCGTTTTTTGTTTTATTCAAAGTTGATCTTGAATGTTTAGTTTACTAAGAATATTTACCACTCAAACGCTATTTCCTAAATATTGTTTAAAATTTCCTACATTTGTATAGTTTTGGCCAAACTCGAGATTCATAAGAAAATACGAAAATCCGTTCAGCGAGTGGGTGTGCAGCGGTTTTTTACTGCGCTCATTCTTATATTGGCGGGTTTGATTTGGAAGTTTTTACAGATCACAACGGATTCTAGTTCTGGTTTTACCCTTCAGAAATTATTGTCCTTTTGGCCCTTGTTTTGGGCCCTTTGGATAGGTACAGGTTTCTTGTGGTGGGTGCTAAGTGGTTTTAGATCAGTCAATGGACTCATCTTTAGTTTTGCTGGTGGAGCTTTCATGGCGGAGACCGTAATGCCTGGTGTGGTGATGAATACAGACAATGCACCATTTTTTATTATACTCATTGGTTTGTTTTTGTTCGCCTTGCCTCGTAAAAACTATCAAACCACCGCGTATTCATACGGGAAATCCAAATCCGTTGAAAGGTCTCACCGAAAAACCAAAACTCATAGCCATGCCTATGGCAAATCTTTAAGTGAAATTCAAAACAATCAACCGACCAAAAACTAACTATTTTTCTATCCCGAAAATGATTTTTCAAAAACAAAAATTAATTATCCGTATTTTACTTTTATTGTTAACAACCATGAGTTTATTGAGTTCTTGTGTGAGTTACAAAAAACAAATCTTTTTTCAAGGATTACGCGATACCATTTATGCGGCCACTACCAAGCAAGTGGATCCAATTATTCAACGTGGCGACCAACTCAGCATCATGGTTTATGCTTTGGACCAGGAGAATACGCAACTATTTAATCAGCCAATGGGTGGAGGACAAGGTGGAAACATGAATCAACTGATGCAGCAAGGTGGTCAAGGTGGCGGTATGATGGGTTATTTGGTGGATGAGTACGGCAATATTGAGTTTCCGAAATTGGGTACAATGAAAGTTATGGGATTTACCCAACAACAGTTGCGTGATACCATTAAAAGTAGATTGGTTAACTATGTGAAAGAACCTATTGTAAATATCCGCTTTTTGAATTTTCGAGTAACCTTCATGACTTCGGATCGTGCTACAACCATGGTTGTCACCAACAATAAAACAAGTATTTTACAATTTTTAGGAACAGCAGGAGGAATAGGATGGATGGACAAACGAGACAATATTTTGGTGATTCGTCAAATAGGTGATTATAGACAAATTTATCGCATTAATTTAACTGATGCCTCGGTGTTTAACAGTCCAGCATATTATTTGCAACCCAACGACATCGTATACGTTGAGCCTAACAAACGGAAATTCTTGGAAACTAATATTCAATTGTTGAGTTATGTCACCACCATTGCCAGTACTGTGAGTATTTTGGTCTTATTCATTAATAGTCTTTCAAAATAACATTCCATGAGCGATTTTAACAACGAATTTGAAGAGAACAACGGTGGCAACACCAATGTAATGGAAACCATTTTGAGGGATTTTCTCCCCTACTGGCCCGTGATTTTTGCTGCAGCGATTATCGGATTTATTTCGGGAAAAGTTTATCTGAGATATCAAAGACCGGTACATCAAGCAGAGGCAGGGATTTTGTTGAAAGATGAGAGCCAAAGTACGGACAATTTATTAAAAGAAGCCATTGGTAAATCTCAAAATACTCCGATTGAGGATGAGTTGGAAGTTTTGAAAGGAACCAATGTGATGCGACGTGCAGCTAAATTGGCCAATGCATTCTATGTTATTGAGTGGGCAGGACAATTTAATAACTATACTGATCATCCTAAAACACAGCCTTTTGACATTGAATTTCTTAATCCAGACTCTATTCAACCATTTTCGGCTAAGATTAATGTTAATAGTGCGAACACTGCTGTCATATTGGATGGAAAAGAAGAATATTTTTATAACCGCATTTTAGATTTGAAAGGGAATAAAGTGATCATACATCAAAAGGAGAATAATACTAATTTTATTAAAAGTTATCAATTAAACCAAAAAATCACTATATATGTAGTTGACCTCAATTCTGCTGCAAAAAAAATTGGATCTTCTTTTTCTGCGTCTAAGAATAAGAAAACATCAACAATTAATTTGAGTTTAACCTCTGATAAACCAGAACGTTGTCAAGAATACTTGGAAGCCATCATTCAATCGTACCAATTGGAAACCCAAGCCGATAAGCGTAAAAAAGCCAAATTCACCATGGATTTCATTGATGATCGATTGGCTTATGTGGGTCAAGATTTAGATTCTGTTGAGAGTAATTTAGAAAACTATAAAAAGCAGAATGATATACAAAGGGTTTCTGCCGAAGCAAGTTTGTATCTGAATAAAGTTCAAAAAGGTGATGAATTGGCGGCGCAAACAGATTTGCAATTGATGGTACTTTCCGAAATCGAAAAATACGTTCAAGGTAGAATTAAAAAACCTGGTATGGTGCCAAGTTTGATTGGATTAAGTGATGCAAATTTGACTTCGTATTTTGAAAAATTGAATGATGCTGAATCTAAGTATGATTTGTTGTTAGAAGCCAATGGACCAGAAAATGATGCAGTAAAAGCCCTAAAGAAACAAATTCAAACGTATAAAACTTCTTTGTTGGAAATCATTGTGAATACACGCACCAATCTTAATTTACTCAAGAAAAAGGCCGAACAAGATTTTGCCAAATATAATAACGAATATGATGCCATGATGCGTTCTATACCGAGTAAGGAACGCAAGCTGTTGAACATTACCCGTCAACAAACCATTAAAAATGCACTATACACTTTTTTGCTTGAAAAACGTGAGGAAGCGGCCATTCAGCAGGCTGGAACCTTAAGTGATGTGCGCGTTGTACAAGCTCCCACTTATGTTGGTATCATCAGTCCGGTAAAATCCAATGTTTTGGCTTCATTTACTGGTGGTTTCGTGTTTTTTGTTTTGGCCATTTTGTTTATTAAAAGCTGGGTCAACAACAAAATTGCGGGAAAATCAGACATTGAAAGCAGGACTAAAGTACCTGTGATAGCGGAAATAGTTCAGGTAGAATCTGATAATCCCCTCATCATGAAGGATGGGAATCGAAGCCTGATTGCGGAACAAATACGGGGATTGAGAACCAACCTATCTTATTTTTTAGATGCAAATGGGAAATCCAAGATGTTGGTTTCATCGAGTATACCAGGAGAAGGAAAATCTTTCATGGCATCGAACATCGCCATTGGATATGCCATGGCTGGCAAACGCACAGTGTTGATAGAATCGGATTTGCGCAAACCAAATGTTGCCAAACACTTTAAAATTGCTCGAAGAACAGGTTTGAGTGTATATCTTACAGGAAATACTGAGAAAAACGATGTGATTTTTCCAACTGAATACGAAAATCTTTATGTCATTCCATCAGGACCAATTCCACCAAATCCTGTTGAATTGATCATGAATGGACGTTATGAAAAACTTCTAGAAGAACTTGGTGTTGAATATGACAATGTGATTATTGACTGTCCTCCAATTGGGTTGGTAACTGACGCTCAAGTCATCGGCCAATGGGTGGATGCCGCCATTTTTGTGGTTCGACACCAATACACCCCGAAACAAGCGGTTGAACAACTTATTGAACGATTGAGAGGAGACAAGAAATTTGAACAAATGGCCTTGGTATTCAACGGAATTAAAGGTGGTATATCTGGCTATGGCTACGGTTACTCCTATGGTAAACGTTATGGCTATGGATATGGATATGGATATGGATACAGTAGCTATGGTTATGGTAGCTACGGTGTTGGCTATGGTTATTATGGCTCTGAGAAGAAAAAGTCATTGAATATCATTAAATTAATTTATAATGTATTTATTATTCCGTTCTTTGCATTTTTTAACTATCAAAAACGAAGGTAGTAATTTATGATTAAGATTGATTATATTCATATTTATTCGAATAGTTTACACTGTCAACAAATATTTACTGGATTTTCACTGTTAATTAAAAATAAAATATTGACTGTTGATAATATTAAATTCATGAGATTAGAGGGTGGTGATCATTTTTTTGGCGAGCCATATGTTAAGGTTTTAATGAATAGTAAAATAATTTTATTTGATTGTGCAGACTCTTTCGATTTACCAAGCAATACTCATATTTATTCCGATGTAGATGTTATTTTTAAAAGGTCATTTAAAAAAGATGGCTATAATATGTTAGATTGTAAAATCTACCCTTATGGGTTTAATTATTTGGTTTATGATAATGCAATTAATTGGGAATTTTGGATGTGTGAATTAAAAGCTTCGTTCTTTCAAAAAAATACAATTCATTTTTTTGTGACAAGGCATAGTTTATTGAGCGCATTGTTTAATATTAATAGTTCAAGGATAAATTTGTCTTGGAACAATATTGAGAATTTTAGTTGCAAAGAACGTAAAGGTATTGTATATAATACAAGGCTTTGGAACCCCCAGAATGCAAGGACCGAAGAAGAGAGAGAAAGGCGCCTAATTTTGAATGATAGAAGAATAAAAGTCGTTTCTATGTTAAAGAAGGAATATGGATCTGAATTCAGAGGTGGAATATTTGCTGATACAATGTCAAAAAAAATGTGTAAAAAAGATATTTTAATTTCAAATAGTTCTTATAAAGTTAAAAATTATTTGAATGTATTGAAAAATGCCAAAATAGGTATATCGATTAACGGTAACCACGCTGCCGGATATGCGTTTGGTGAGTATATTTCAATGGGTTTGGGAATTGTTTGTGACCGAATTAATAATCTTTTACCAGGTGAATTTGTAAAAAATTCAAATTATCTTGAAATAAATGATGATTTATCTAATTTAACTGAACAAATTAACCAATTAAATACGAATGATGATTTGTGTAATATTATGCGTTATAATAATTATTTGTATTATCTAAATAATTTAAGGGCTGATCGTATTGTTTTAAATGCTCTATTATATGTTCTTTGATATTCACAAGTTTGCTTTATATCATTCACTAAAATCTCAATCCGTTTACTAAACATTTATAAACGGCATATTTTTTGTTGTATTTTTGCTACTCAAAATTGTATCAGTTACGAAAACAACGCTGTAACTGAAGTGGCGAAGCTGTGTAATCGACAATAGAATTCTAAAACAAGCTTTAGCTTTAAACAACAAAGTTTAAACAGCCATAGGTGTAAACCCAGCAAAGCTGTAAACTCTAATGACCTTAGATCTTCTGCTAAACGGCAAAATCAGAGTAAAACTTCTCACCCGTTTGCTCATCAATCCGGCGAGTCGGGTGTATTTGCGTGGCTTGGAAAAAGATTTTGGAGTGAGTTCGAATACTGTGAGGTTGGAATTGAATAAATTGAGCGAGTTGAAACTCATAGAAGTGGATGAAACCGATGGCAATGTGAAACAATATAAAGCCAATATGCATCATCCCATGTTTTCTCCTTTGAGGAATTTTATCATGAAACAAATTGGTTTAGATTCTTTGATTGAAGAAGTTTTTAGAAAACTCGGGGATGTTGAAAATGTTTATCTCACCAATGAATGGGCAGAGGGGAAGGATTCTCCATTTGTGGATTTGGTGGTGGTGGGTAATGTGAATAAATCTTATATGAGCAAACTCATAGATCATGTTGAAAAAATGATTCTAAAAAAAATTCGTGTGGCCGTTTACGAAAATAATTTTAGTGAAACCCAATTCATTGGAATTCCATACGTTAAATTAATATGAATAAACAATACAAAATAGCCATCATAGGACTTGGATACGTTGGACTTCCATTGGCTGTTGCTTTTGCAAAAAAATTTAGAGTTGTTGGATTCGATATCAATCTTTCCAGAATTCAAGAATTGAAAAAATTCAACGACAAAACCTTGGAAATTTCTTCAAAGGAACTTCGAAATGTCATCATTTCAGATGAAAATTATGTAAACGACAATTACAATCATGGACTTTTTACCACTACGAATGCTTCAGATTTGGTAGATTGTAACTTTTTCATTGTGACTGTTCCTACACCAACCGATAAATACAATCGACCGGTGCTTACCCCATTAATCAAAGCAAGTGAAACAGTGGGTAGGGTATTGAAAAGGGGAGATATTGTTGTGTATGAAAGTACGGTTTATCCGGGTGTGACAGAAGATGAATGTGTGCCAGTATTGGAAAAAGTGAGTGGTTTAAAATTTAATCAAGACTTTTTTGCTGGATATTCACCTGAACGCATCAATCCTGGTGATAAAGAACATACTGTAACCAAAATTCTTAAGGTAACTAGTGGAAGTACTCTCGAAATTGCTGACGAAATTGATGCGGTTTACAAATCTGTAATTGTTGCGGGCACTCATAAAGCACCTAGTATCAAAGTGGCGGAGGCAGCAAAGGTGATTGAAAACAGTCAGCGGGATATTAACATTGCCTTTGTCAATGAATTGGCTAAAATCTTCAATTTGATGGGAATTGACACCCATGATGTGTTAGAAGCGGCTGGCACCAAGTGGAATTTCCTAAAATTTAAACCTGGTTTGGTTGGAGGACATTGCATTGGGGTGGATCCATACTATTTGGCACAAAAAGCTCAGGAACTGGGTTATCATCCAGAAATTATTTTGGCAGGGCGCAGATTGAACGATGAAATGGGAAAATATG
>CAZYBT010000087.1:0-11584 GCA_964645755.1 uncultured Rhizobium sp. | reverse complement strand
CCATTTGGGCAGAATGGCCCGCCATTGTTTTAGGAATTTTACTTTTGACATACAAATCTTGGAAAATGGGACTATGGTTTTCCCTTGTTTTTGGAATTGAAGCGCTTGTAGTACAATTTTTAAAAGTAGCCACCAACATGCCCCGACCTATTGAAAAATTTGGCCCACTTGTGAGGAATATCAATGGTGAAATTCTCAAGCATTTTCAAGCTTTCCCTAGTGGTCACACTTCTGCTGCATTTTTCGCAACTGGTTTAATTTTATTGTCGATCCCTGAAAACACAAAAAAGTACTATTGGCAATTTTTACTTATTTTTTCTGCATTCATGATTGCTTACAGTAGAATTTACCTCGGACAGCATAGCATAGAAGATATTATTGCAGGATGTATCATTGCAAATGTGTTCTTTTATTTTGCCGGTTATAGTTACCCCTGGTTTCTCAAATTAATTTCTAAAACCCCATCAAAAGCATGAATAAATTTCAAGTTCACCTCATTTTTACTTTTGTAGCAGCAATTTTATTGATGCTTGGATTGAATGTAGTTCCACTATTTGATTGGGATGAATTGAATTTTGCTGAAAGTGCTCGCGAAATGTTGCATACCAATAACTGGCTGTATACCCAAATTGGATTTGAACCGTTTTGGGAAAAACCTCCTTTGTTTATTTGGTTACAATCTCTGGGAATTAAACTTGGTGGGTATTCATCTATTGACCCGGCCCTGAGGTTCACCCCTTGGGTGTTCAAGTTGCCAAATGTAATTGCAGGGATTGTTTCCGTTAACCTTGTTTATCATATTGGATGTAAAACCGGCAAAAGAATGCTCGGTACTTTTTGGGCAATGACCATTTTATTTTCATTTGCTCCATTCATTTATTGGAAATCGGGAATCATTGACCCTGTTTTTAACTTGTTCATATTCTTATCCATTTACAAGTGGTATCAAATATCACAAGCCAGTATCAACGATGAAAGAGCACACATTTATTACCTCATGTCGGGAATATTTTTAGGTCTCGCAGTGCTTACGAAAGGGCCTGTTGCCTTATTAATTGTTACATTGGTGGTGCTTTTTTCAACTTTGTTCCGATCAAAATGGCACGAAATTTTTGATTTGAAAATTCTATTAACGATCATCGGATTTTCCGTAGTTATTTTAGCTTGGGTGTTGCCATTGATTCGTACAAACGGACAAATTTTCTTTAGCCATTTTATTGAATATCAAATTACGTTATTTAAGGGACAGATTCCGGATCATAACCAACCCTGGTTCTATCATATTGTGGTGCTTCTTGTGTTGTGTTTCCCATCAGCTATTTTAGCCATTCCTCATCTTGTTTCAAATTCTGTTCCCGACAGAAATGTAGATGTTTGGCATTTATTCATGCGGTCTTTATTTTGGATTGTTTTGATCATATTCAGTATTGCCACCACAAAAATCATTCATTATAGTAGTCTTTGCTGGTGGCCCCTCACCTATTTTGGGGCGTACCAAGTGTATTTGATTTACACCAACAGAGGTAAATTCCCATATTGGCTCAACATTCCCCTGTTTTTTATCGGGGTGGTATTGATGATTGCACTTTGGATGATTCCTTTAATTGCAACCATTCGACCAATACCCATGGTCTTACTCAATAAAATGGATCCATTCTCAGCCGAATTGCTTTTATCTATTCCAAAATGGAATTGGCCAACATTAATTCCGGCTTGTTTGTTTACATTTTTGTTTTTTCCATGGATTATTCTTTCATTTTTTGGTAAAAAACCCAATCCCGTTTACTTGTATGTCATTTCTGGAATGGTGGCAATCTTCACCTATTTCACCATTTTACCCTCCGCAGCGGTTTCTCTTCAAGATCCAATTACCAAATCAATGATTCAATTCAAACAACAAGGTAAATTTTTAGAAACTTGGGGATATAAAACATATGCGCTCTATTTTTACGGGCAGTTAACTCCAAAAGATTTTGAGGGACAAATACCTGAAAACAAATTAGATGCGTCGGTAATTTATCCTAAACAAGAGAGTCGACGTCTGCACGCCCACAATCCAAACAACAAAGAGAAAATGTACGTCGTTACTAAAAATACATTCAAAGGTGACGAATCGTTTTATGCTAAATTCCAGGATTTTCAACATGTAAGTGGATATATTATTTGGGAAAGAAAATAATATTTTCCTATAATTGCTTAAACCAATACTCCGTATATGAAGAAATCGAATCAGTGTATCATTACCACCACCTGGGAATACGGAGCAGGAAAACAAGGCACTTCCTTAGGTCCAATCAACTTACTCGAAGCTTGTAAACACAATCACAATCACCCATTTAGTCATTGCAATGTTTTTTCTGTTCCTCAAGAAATCGAAGAAAAAGAGAAAATTCCTTTGCCAACATATTTAAAACGTGGGGAGGCCTTTTTGAAGCATCAAAACAAACTTGCACATTTGGTACAATCCAAGCTAACTGAAAATCAATTCCCTATTATCTTGAGCGGAGACCACAGTAATGCGGTTGGTGGCTTGGCGGGGTTTTCTAAACATTTTGGAGCAACGAATTCTGGTATTATTTGGATTGACGCTCACTTAGATCTTCACTCACCGTACACAACACCCTCTGGAAACATACATGGGATGGCCCTCAATACCGCGTTGAACTACGATAATTTAGAGCAACAAATCAATGTCCTCGATGCCAACACAATTACCCTTTGGGAAAAGATAAAGTCCCTCAAAAACAATCAAAATATTCAGATTTTCGACCCTAAAAACATCGTATTCATTGGAATAAGGAGCTATGAAGAACAAGAAATAGAACTAACTAAAAAACTTGGAATTCAAGTGATTACAGCTGAGGAAGTGCACGAAAAAGGAATCGAAGCGGCGTGGCAAAAAGCCAAAGAGAGACTATCAAAAACATCACAAATCTATGTCAGTTTTGATGTCGATAGCTTAGATCCTAGCATTTCAATTGGCACCGGTACTCCAGTAGAAAATGGTCTCTCACTGGATCAAGCGAATAAACTACTCCATCATCTATACCACTGGGAAAAATGTAAAACACTTGAAATAACCGAAATCAATCCAACACTTGAGGATGAGAATGCAATGGCACTCGCCATTTGCAATTTATTTCAAGATGTTATGGCCTAGCAGAAATAGCATTTATAGCCCATTGAACCGTATCGATTCCATCGGCGTAGTCATATAAGGTAGGACATTGACTAAGACCAAGTTTGATATTTGAAATTTCCTGATTGTTGCTTACAACGCATTGAATTTCGTCTGAAAGTTGATTAATTTCTAACTTTACATCTTCAATTGACTTGTAATACTCATAATTGAGCATTCCTACAGGTGAATATAATTCTTTTCTTTCCTTCAATAAAATATAACCTGCGTCTATGTGAGGGTCTAAATTCATGAGCAACAAAGCTTTGTGATAGTTATAATTATTCACATATTTGTTGTGAAAAGCAACCTCAGCATGGTGTTTTTCCCAAACATCGAAGAGTGTTTTAAACGGGTAGTTTTCGGGCAAATAAACCTTTGTTACGTTCCTACATCCAAGACCGTAATAATCAAAAACATCATGACCGAAAGCAATTAATTCCTCTTCGGTTTCATTTGCGGTGAGCACCGCCACACTGTTTCTATTTCGACGCAGCAAATGGGGAATGTTTTTAAAATAGTATTCAAAGTACCTTGCCGAATTGTTACTTCCTGTGGCAATGGCAGCGTCGATCCCTTTCAATTGGTCAGAAAAAAGAACTTGTGTCTGCCAGATATCATCGAACTCCGCAGCTTTTTTAAGCCAAAATTTAGGTAAAATTTCATCATCAGAAGATAATTTGGCAACAACCTGATAACCAGTTAATACGCCAACTATCACATCATGCATTCCAACCAATGGAATGTTTCCTGCCATGATGATTCCCAATTTATTTTGATGGGTATTTTGAGGCCATTGGTATCTGGAAATCCATGTATCAATTTGTTCATCAGACAAGGCTAAAATCCACTGATTTAAGGCATTTTTTAATTGTTTTTGGTCAAACCATTGATTGTTTATTTGCGCCAAGTTCAACATTCTTTGCCATTCATCATCTGCTTCGAAATGTATCATGGCAGACCGCAGTGCCGTTAATGCGCGTTTCTGAAAACCCATTGTTTTGCAAAAATACGGGTTATTTTGATTTAGATTCTTGATCAATGTAACAAAATGCCAATAAACCCGTTAATTTTGTAGAAAATGCAAAACAAATCACTCTTTTTAATCATCGGTTTGTGTTTCTCATCATTTGTGAACGCACAAAGTAGGTGGACAATTGGTCCGTCTGGAGGTGTTTGTATCTCAAAAACAGCCACTTACGATACCTTGGCGAATAATTTCACCACACGTAACCGTGTTGGGGGATTCTTTAATTTAAATGGAAATTATGATTTAAATAGATCCGTTGGAATTCATTTTGGAGTGGGCATCATCAATAAAGGTTATAAAATAAACAACGATACATTGGCGTATAACACATCAATTAACAATGGATTTACTGCCTTGAATGGAAATTTAGGAATCTCATTCAAACAACAATTTAGCTCAAGTAATTTTATTATGGAAAAGTTTGGGATGTGCTTGAATTATAACCTCATTCCCTCAACCACCATTGATACGTTCAACAACACCGATAACGGCACCAACTACAGAATTGTTCAAAAGGAGGTGAGTAAAATTTATCCTCTGTTTTACTTAGGTTTTGCCATGGGTGGAAATACAGAAAATGGCAATCGTTATGAGTTTAACTTAACCTACCAACAATCTTTTGGTGTTTCGCATGAAATGCAAGTCCAAACAGGCGAGTTCTTTTCCAAAACTTTCCCAATTAACTTTAGAGGTGGAAATCTTCAGATTGGATTTACTTATTATTTTAACGTTGGTAATTTCCAAAAAAACGAAGAGTACTTCTATTGATTGAAACGGTTTTAAACATGAAAAAGAGCTTCTTGTATTGAGAAGCTCTTTTTTTTTAGGGACATTGACCTGTAAAATAATTTGTTCAGCCATCAATTTGTCAAGATTGACGGATTTAAAAATTCCTTTTCCAAGACCATCATTTTTGCATCAACAAAATTTTATGACCTATGGAAAAAAATAGCCAAGCCGCCGCATGTCCCCCAGCTACTCAAAAGAAATCGATCTGCTTATTGATAATAGACGAAAGCGGATCTATGCAAACAATTCAAAATGAAACAGTTGACACCTACAAAACCATTGTGCAAAAAATCTACGACAATAGAATGGAATTTGAAGATTTGGAACAATATATTGCCTTGTGGACATTCAACGGGAGCATCACGGAGGTAATTCCACCTACATTGGTTTCATCTTCTAATTTTCCTGAATTCAAGTACAATCCGTGTGGTTTCACCCCTCTTTACGATGCTATTGGAATATCTACCAGAGAATTAGAAACTTTTTTGCATAAAAATTCAAAAATTGGTGATTATTTAGTCAATGTAAATATCATCACAGACGGACTTGAAAATTCTAGTAGAGAATACACTCAGCATGAAATATCTATGCTCATAGAAAGATTAGAAACCCAAAATTGGAAATTTGAATATTTTGGTGCCGATCATAATGTAGCGAGAGCATCGAGAGGAATCAATATCAAAAGACATCAAACCTTTTCTAAAACTGTAGAGGGAATGAATAATGTGGCTTATTGTGCTTATATGAGACGTACAGATTCAATAAAAGAATGGTTGTTGTTTGAAGACCAAGACCAAGACGATGATTCCCCATCAGAAAACAAATTGGATAAAAGTGAACCAATCTTTCAAAATCAAAAGGAAATGTCTATCAAACAACTCATCAAAGAATCTAAAGTTTTGTCACACATATTTAAGTAAGCTCCTTTTTAAGACTACCCCATAGTTTCCTCCCCTTGTTCCCGTTATCATGTAATGATATGCAATTTCTGGAGCAAACATTTTTTTGAAGACCGCATTGATCCTTGAAATCGACTGATCCAAAGGACCGCGGTCTTCACTCAATGTGAACATTTTTTCGATTCTCTCAACCAATTCCAATTCATTGCTCCGGTTAGAACTCGATAAATAATAATCCAAAACCTTTTTTTTATATTGGGATCTATCCTTGAATCGAATGCCTTCTTCAATCTCCAAAAATAACCGATATACGGCCATATCTAATGGTTTTAACTCTACTTGTAATTCATAATCCAAAAAATTCAATTTGTTGGCAAAACGATACACATTCAACTGACTCAATCCTTGTTTTTCCAAGACCGCAAATTCTGCCAAAATTGGATTGAGTAATTTTGCCATGTTGGGATTTTGAATCAAAACCGATTGAAACAATAGGTTTAGAATTTTAAAAAATCCAACTTGTGATTCTGTAATTTCAATGGTTTTTAAAATGAAAAGAACATCTGGATCATCAGATTTACTGAGAACAACATCCCTAAAAGTTTGAAACTTTTCTTTTGAAAGTTCCTTATTTTTTAAATATGCATCTTCCGATGCAAGGTTGTAATAACTAAAATATTCTGCTCCGTTTTTTTCTTTAAATGAAGCCTGTTTACTTGGCTCATTTTCTTCGTAAGTGTTTTTATGTTCCTGTGATTCAATTGAATTTTCATTGTTCTGATTTGAATCCTTGTTTTCCCCCGATACTTCAGAAATATTGTGATTCAAATCCAGATTCAAATTGGGAACTTGATCCCAAGGCGAATCCAAATGATGGTAAATAATTTTAGGAGGAACAAAATCGGTAGCATCTACCCATTCCTCAAAGAAATCTCCTGAGTATGCAACATTCACCAATAGTTGAACCAAGGTTTCAATTTCAGTATTTTCTGAGAGTTGAGCCAAAAAGGCATGCCCATAACGATCGAAATAGAGTACATAGATTTTCTGCAAATCTGTAATCTCTAATTTCTCGAGTAACAGATTTGAAGCCATTTCTAAATCGAAACCATTCAATGTTTTGGCAAGAACATCTTCCCGTTGTTGTTTGTTGTGAATGTTTAATTTCGGATAATGGTAAAGCCAATAGGATTCCAATTGATTTTCTGAAATATCAAATTTCTGAACATTCAAATCTGGAGGAAACAGTAATTTATGGTCATGCGCCATATCCAAACGAGAATCAATGTCCCACCTCATTTTCGATTGAAAATGATTCAGCTTCTCATTTGAAAGCCCTAAGATGGCAAACGATTTAGGGTGAAAGAGGAAATCGACCGAATTTTGAATGGGTTTAAAGATTTTCGTAGATTGCATAAAATCAATACCCAATATACGAAAAATTCAGGAGAAAAGCAAATTAACCCAATCCCACATCCAACGCCATCATGGTCACAAATCCAAACATCAGTCCCAATGTGGCTTTATCATTATGACCATTGCTTTGTGACTCAGGAATGACTTCTTCAACAACAACATAAATCATGGCACCTGCGGCAAAAGCAAGAGCATACGGGAGAACACTTTGAGCAATCATCACTAAAGCAACACCGGCCACTGCAGCTATCGGTTCTACAACACCGCTCAATTGACCATATAAAAACGATTTGGTTCTCGACATTCCAAATCTTCTTAAGGGAAGAGAAACCGCAAGTCCCTCAGGAAAATCCTGTAAACCAATTCCGATGGTAAGGGCAATTGCACCTGCCAAATCTGCACCCGGTATACCTTCAGCCACGGCGCCAAACGCAACCCCAACCGCAAGTCCCTCAGGAATATTATGCAAGGTAATGGCAAGCACCAATAAAACTGTTCTATTCCAATTGGTTTTAACACCTTCCGATTTTTCAATCGGCTCATTCAGATGCAAGTGAGGCAACCATTGATCGAGGGCATATAAAAACACCGCTCCGCCCAAAAATCCAATAGCCACTGGCACCCAAGCCCATTGATGGTTCCATGTAGACTGTGCCATTTCGATGGCAGGATTTAACAAGCTCCAAAAGCTAGCAGCAAGCATCACACCTGCCGTAAATCCGAGCAGAGTGTCCATAAATCCTTTACGCACATCTTTGATGAAAAATACCACCGCTGCACCAAGAGCGGTAACAAACCAAGTAAAAGAAGAACCCAAAAGTCCTTGCATCATTGGCGACAAACCACTAAAATAAGCGATAATTTGATCCATGATTCAAAGATAGCACAAAATTTACAACTTGCGTTAGTGCACCCTATCGCCCCTTAATTCAAGATTTTGTAAAATTTTAGCTTCAATTTCAAGCCATTCATCCCATCTTTTTCTTACAAGGTCTTCTGGATAATATGTTTTTGCTAAATCGATAAACATGCGGTAATGACCCGCTTCCGACACCATGAATTCGTGATAAAATTTCCTCAAGTCTACATCAGAACAATACAAACTTAGCAATCTAAATCGTTCGCAACTACGGGCTTCAATCAAGGCACAAATCAATAATTGCTCGAGCAATTGCATCCCAAAATCGCCTTTTTTCTGTTGCGCCATTAACTGAATGACATATTGATCTTTTCTGGTGCGACCTAATTTGAATCCTCTTTTTTCAAGTTCTTTAAGAACCCTGCGAAAATGTCCCCATTCTTCGGCAACCAAAGGTGTTACCTCTTGCACCAATTTTTCTTTATCTGGATAGCGGATAATCAATGAAATTCCATTTGTTGCAGCTTTTTGTTCGCAAAAAGCGTGGTCAATTAAAATTTCTTGAATTGATTTTTCGGCAATATTCACCCAACGAGGATCTGTTGGGAGTTTCAATCCAAGCATTTTAATGCTGCTGATTTCTTCAGCTTCCATCTGATTTAAATGGTTTCTATTTTGTTTACACGGTTTTCATGACGACCACCCTCAAATTCACTATTCAAATAAGCATCAACAATTTGAAAAGCTTTATCTTGGCTAATGAATCGAGCTGGTAAACAAATCACATTGGCATTGTTGTGCTGACGCGCCAAAGAGGCCAATTCTGGTTCCCAAGCCAATGCCGCCCTTACTCCATGATGTTTGTTAGCAGTGATGCACACACCGTTTCCACTACCACAAATGAGAATTCCGAGGGTTGTATTTCCTGTTTCAACACTTTCTGCCACTTTGTGGGCAAAATCGGGATAATCTACACTATCGGCAGAGTTTGGACCCATATCTTGTAAAGTGAAACCATTGCTGGTTAGATAGTTCAATAATTCTTGTTTAAGTTCAAAACCAGCATGGTCAGAACCAATTGCAATATTCATGTTATTCATTTTCTTCTTTTAATTTACGCTTTTCTACGCGTTTTGCAATGTAAATACCAACAACATATAGAAACATCAGGGGCATACCCAAAAGTAGCTGGCTAAAAATATCGGGTGAAGGCGTTGCTATTCCTGCAATAATAAAAATAATAACCGCCGCATAACGCCAATATTTTTTCAAGAATGCAGCGTTTACAAGTCCTATCGTTGCCAATATGTAAATGAGTACAGGTAATTCAAACACCAGTCCGGTTGCCAAGCTCATGAAGGTTACAAATCCTGTAACACTGGATATCGTAATAATATTTTGAATATTTTCATTGAGTTTGTACCCTAACAAAAAGTTGGTTGCAACAGGAACCAATAAAAAATAGGCAAACAATACACCTGAAAAAAACAACATCGACACAACGAAAAGACTGCGTCTGGTTCTTTTAATTTCCTTTTGGCTCAAGGCGGGTCTCACAAACGACCATAACTGATAGATAATATAGGGAAAAGCAATGACAAATCCAAGAACAAAGGCAATTTTAAAGGCACTCACGAATTGTCCCTGTATTTGTTGGCTTTGCATTGATAGAACGGGCGCTTCCCAGCAGAGGGAATTGTTGTCCATCAAAACGTGTCCGGCTTTACAAAAGAATTTATATCCCCAAAAATCGCTTTTAAAAGGGGCTAGAATTACGGCATCGAATATTTTCTCAACATAAAAAAAAGCAATACAAGTAGAAATAAGCACGGCGTAAGCAATTCTTACAAGGTGTTTTCTGAGTTCATCGATATGATCGAAAAACCCCATATTTTTCTCGTCTGGATAGAGTTCGTCTACATCTACTTGATCTAAGGCCATTTTTTAGGATTTGAAATTACATCAACATTCCGCCACAAACCGACAAAGTTTGTCCGGTGATATAAGTACTCATATCAGAAGCCAAGAAAAGACAGGCATTTGCAACATCATCGGTACTTCCACCGCGTTTCAATGGAATGGTATCCATCCAGCCTTTCTTCACATTTTCGTCTAAAGACTCTGTCATTTCCGTTTCGATAAATCCAGGAGCAATTGCATTGCATCTGATATTTCTTGAACCTAGTTCTTTGGCAATACTTTTGGTAAACCCAATCAAACCAGCTTTTGAAGCAGCATAATTTGCTTGTCCGGCATTCCCTGTTACTCCAACAACACTCGACATGTTGATGATAGAACCGGCTTTATTTCCTAAAAAATGCTTTAAAAATGCTTTTGTGAGGTTGAAAGCACTTTTTAAATTTGTTTCGAGAACTTCATCCCATTGATTTTCTGTCATACGCAACATGAGTGTATCACGCGTAATTCCGGCGTTATTGATCAAAACATCAACTTTACCGAAGTCGGCAATTACCTCATTTGCAAGCGCTTCACTCTGAGTAAAATCAGCGGCATTGCTTTGATATCCTTTTACTTTTACTCCATATGTTGAGTGTAATTCAGCTTCAAAAGCCTTCGCTTTTTCAACAGATGAAGCGAATGTAAATGCAACATTACAACCATTTTTTGCGAAAACTTCGGCAATACCCTTCCCTATTCCACGAGAAGCACCGGTGATTAAAGCTGTTTTTCCAGAAAGCATTCGGCAAAATTAACTTCCTTCTGCTGAGTTGGCAAATTTATTTTAAAGCGTTTCCTTTATATTCGTGGCAATAATCCAAATGTCGCAACTTCTTGATACAAAAATTGAATTTTTAAAGGGAGTTGGCCCCATCAAGGCTGAAGCTCTCAGAAGCGAACTTGGAATTTTTACAATTGGCGATTTGCTCTCGCATTACCCCTTCAGGCACGAAGATCGCTCAAAGATTTATACCATTGCCGAAATACAAGGGCAAGAAGATATTTATGTTCAGCTCAAAGGCATCATCTTCCCTCAAGGCATCGTTGGTCAGGGCCCTGGACGCAGATTTGTAGCGAATTTTCGCGATCATACGGGTGAAATTGAACTGGTATGGTTTAAATCGATTCAATACATAGAAAAATACCTAAAACCCAATTCTCCTTTTCTGATTCACGGTAAAATTTCTAATTTTAAGGGGCGTATCAATATGGCTCACCCGGAGTTGGAAGCATTGGGACCAGAATTCAATCCTGCGAATTTAGGATTAACCCCGATTTATCCACTCACGGAAGGATTGAAACGAAAGAAAATCGACAACAAACTGCTGTCGCAACTTTCCAAACTCATTGTTTCTCAATCTAATTTTCAGGTGCCTGAATGTTTACCGGCGGAAATAATTCAAAAATTTAAATTTGTTTCGCGCACTCAAGCGCTTGCTGATTTACATTTCCCT
>CAZYBT010000086.1:0-11586 GCA_964645755.1 uncultured Rhizobium sp. | reverse complement strand
TATTTCCGTTCGCGTGTTCGAAACTTATGTTGTTGAACCTGTTGAATATCGCCACTTCTTTGTGTTGCTCATTGAGCGACACCGTGCAAAATGTGCCCGTCGATACGGTCTATATTCAAGCTCAGCGATTGGAGTTTTCTCAGCTTGGACGCGTGAAACTCGATCTGCAGCCGTCACAGTCTTCCCAAAATTTGCAAAACGCACTGTCGTCAAATGCCGTTTTTCTAAAGCAATACGGTATTTCAGGGTCAAGTACTGTTTCGCGTAGAGGTGCCGATGCCGCACAAACTCAGGTGCTTTGGAATGGTCTTCCCGTGAACAATCCCATGCATGGCATGACTGATTTTAACAATATTTCTACCTTCGGATTACAAGAGGCTTTTCTCATTGAAGGAGGAAATGCCGCACTTTTTGGGAGTGGAAGTGTTGGAGGGACAGTTTTTTTGCGTAGCAAACTTAAATTTAATGAGGGGTTCAAAGCCATGGCCTCTGCCAGTTTGTCGCAGTTTGATAACAAAAATGCGTCTTTCGACATCCAATTTTCTGGGAAGATTCATTATTTCCAGACCTCTTGGGCTCAACTCAATTTTAAGAATCGCTTTACTTTTGATGATCCCATTCTTAAACAATCTCGTATTGCAGAAAATGCGAATCTTTTTCAAAATACTTTTCGCAGTGTTTACGGATTCAAAATTCGAAACCATGAATTGAAAGCGGTGATTGAGTATGTTCACAATGATCGAGGGTTAGGACAACAAATTGGTAGTTATTTAAAATTAGGGTCACAAAAAGATGAGAATATAAGATCTGTTGTTGAATATCAATACAATGCTGGTAAGTGGTTGTTTGTGAATAGATTGGGATATGTTCAAGATTTGATTAAATATTACGAAAATACATCAAAGGCCGACTCAAGTATTGCGCAAACTCCATATTTACAGGTAGAAATGTATAAAAATTGGTCGGGCGTTCGATGGCTTTTAGGATTCGACGCGCAGCAGCAAAAAGCTTTTTCGATCAATTATGGTTCTTTAAATGCAAAACGCGTATACGCCTCAGCTTTCGCTTCGGCTACGTTCAAAGTTAAATTGGCCGATATTAACGTGAATGCACGACATGAGTTCTATGAACAATTGCCAACTTTTGGCTTGTCAGCTTCTATTCCAGTGAAAAAAATGTTCCAAATAAAAACAAATGTGCACAGTACATTTAGAAGGCCAACTTTGAATGATTTGTTTTGGACAACCAACTCAACAGTTACCACTAAATCTGAGAGAGGATGGGGCATGGAATTAGGTTTGTCGAAGGTGGTTTCAGGTAAATCAATTGATTTTCAGGCAGAAATGACGGGGTATTATCGGGAGCTGAATTCCCCAATTATTTGGGTTCCAAATGGATGGTCGTGGATTGCAACAAACTTTTATAAAGGACAATATTATGGTATTCAATACCAACTAAATCTATCTAAATCTCTGGGTAAACAAAAAATTTCATTGTCTTCAGGAGGCGAATGGGTACATACTAAAATTCAGAAGCAGTTGGAGACCCCAATATTTGCTCAAATCTTCATTCCTGATTTCATGGGGTATCTAAAAGCTTCCGTAGAAAGGAAAAAATGGGGTCTAAAGCTTGAAATTCAGCACACGGGAAATCGGTTCATTCAAACCGACAATCAAGCTTGGATCTCAGGGTATCGGTTGATGAATTTTAGTGCTAATTTAAAATCAATCAGTCTTTTGTCCCCCAATAATCAACATAAATTGAACGCCGATTTTCTTTTTGAAATAAGGAATTTAACAAATTCAGTGTATGAAAATATGCCCGGAAGACCTATGCCGGGAAGATCTTTTTGGATCATAATGAACATCTTAATGTAAACAAAATATATGAAAAAAACAATTTTAATTCTAGGATTAACCATTGGAAGCGTTTTTGAAAGCATGGCGCAAACACCACTTGTTTTCAACAATAGTTTTGAGGATCAAATTGACTCTGGACTTGCTGAAGGTCAAGTTTTTAACGGGAAAACCGGACAACAATATTACATTCTAGGCGGCGACATGCGCATGGATTTTGGGTGGGACACAATTTACAAATACTGGTCTGGAAACTGGGCATTGTCGCGCTTGCATTATAATACTGTTGAGGCTAGCGACATGAACAAACATTTGTTTGGAGCCATTACTGGCAAAGGTGCTGATGGGTCTGAGGTGTTTGCGGTGGGACAAAACAACGCGAAAATTTATTCTGTGAGTCCACAAACAATTGGTTTGTACTCTTTTTATGTAACCAATTCAACGTATGCTTACAATTCCATGAAATTTGGCGACGCATTTGCGAAAAAATTCAAAGCGGCAGACAAAGATAGTTTGATATTGGTGGTGAATGTTTTTCTAAAGGGTGAAAAAAAGCATCAAAAAAGAGTTGCTTTGGCAGACTTTAGATTCCTAGATACCACCAAAAACTTCCTACTCGATACTTGGCAATTGGTGACGTTAATGGTTGAAGGCGATAGTGTTGTGTTTGAAATGCAAAGTTCCGACAATGGCTCTTGGGGTATGAATACGCCTGCATTTTTTGCGATAGACAAATTGACGATCATGAAATTAGCTTCAGTGAACAATTTGAAAATGCCAACATTAAAGGTTTATCCCAATCCTGTTTCTCAAACTTTGAACATTGAAAGTAAAACTGAAATAAAAATGATTGAAATTTTTAATTTTGAGGGACAAAAAATCTATCAACAAAATGTGACCCCAGATTCCCAAATATTGGACGTAACAAATTTGAATTCAGGATTTTATATGGGAGTAGTGACCGATATTTTTGGTCAAAAATCTCAAATTAAGTTCATTAAAGAATAATGAATAAAAAAGGATTTCTCGCAATCTGCTTGGTGTGGTTGTTTTATTTGACGTCGTGTATCAAGGAAAACAATAACAATGTTGGCACTAACGTTCAATACAGCGACAAGCAAGTTGGGGTGTTATGTGAGGGCAATTATTTGTGGAATAACGCAAGATTTGATGTTTACAGTATTGATTCACAAGTTTATTATGCAAATGTATTCGAAGCTGCCAACCAAAAGCCGGTGGGAGATGTTCTTCATAGTGGGTGTTTTTCGGGGAAATATATTTGGCTTTGTGTGAACAACACAGGCAAAATTTTGGCGTTGGATCGCAAAACCATGAAAGTTTTAAAAAGTCGGGGTGGATTAAAATCACCCCGACATATTCTGCCAATCGGGGCATTTGTGATGGTGAGCGATTTGATGAACAATTCAGTGGCTGTGCTTGACAGTGGCAGTTTGAACACGATTCATGAATACAAGGTATTGCAAGGTAATCTTCTTTCGAACCGTTCAGGTTGGACCGAACAATTAATTGAATGGAATGGAGAAGCGGTTGCTGCATGTTACGATGGATATTTGATGTTTATGAACCCGAACACAAAAGTTTCTACTAAAATTGAGGCAGATACAGGATGCCAGAATTTGGTAGTAGATGCCAACAATCAATTATGGGTATTGTCGTCTGTAAATGGCACCGCAAGTCTAGTTGCCTATAGTTCTGATAAAAAAGAAGTCAAAAGATTTGAATTTTCCGCGGGTAGTTCGGTGAGCCGTTTGTGCTTATCGCCACAGAAAAACGAATTGTATTTCATCTATCAAAACAAGGTGTGTCAGTTGAGTGTGAATGCACAAAATTTAGCTTCGATGGAGGTTGTTTTTGCTGGAGCTCAAACCTGCTACGGACTTGGGGTAGATCCTAGAACAGGGCATATTTTTGTTGCCGATGCAAAAGATTACGTAAGTAACGGATCCATGTTTATTTTAAATGCGAACAAAGAAGTTTTGAAAACATTTGCTACTGGAATTATTCCTGGTGGTTTTGTGTTTTTTTAATCGTTACTCACAAAATCAACCAATACCATTATGGGCTAAATATGGTATCTTTGCAGTTTTATGAAATTCCCTTTCAAACTCAAGAAAATTGACGTGTTGGTTTTGCGCTCATTCATTGGGCCATTTCTGGTGACGTTTATTTTGAGTTTGTTCTTGTTCTTGATGCAATTTCTTTGGAAATACATCGACGAGTTGGTGGGAAAAGGAATCCCCGCTTTGGTTATGCTAAAATTGGTGTTTTTGTCGCTCGCCGACCTTGTACCAATGGCATTACCGCTCACAATTATGGTAGCGGGACTCATGACGTTCGGCAATTTATCGGAGAGTTTTGAATTGGTTGCTATGAAAGCCAATGGCATTTCATTGCTCCGTATTTTAAGACCCACGTTTGTTTTCATGGCCCTTTTGATGTTTTTGAATTTTTTGTTTTTGAATTATGTGATTCCTAAGGCAAATCTAGAGTTCAAAGCGATGTTGATGGACATGAGGTCAAAGAAACCGGCGTTTAACATTGATGCGGGTCAGTTTTATCAGCAAATTGAGGGTGTTTCAATTAGGGTGGGCAAAAAAGAAGCCGATAACGAAACTGTGGAAGATGTGTTGATCCATGAATACAAAAAAGACGACAGTAAGCGTTTGAATGTAATTCATGCTAAAAAAGGGAAAATGGTCATGTCAGCCGATAAGAGCCGACTCGACTTTACCTTATACGACGGGGTGCGATATGAGGAAATGACCACCGCACCAACATACAATAGAACCATGCCGTTCAATCAAATGTTCTTCGCCAAACAACATATGGTGATCGATTTGTCGAGCCTTGATTTCAAATTTACTGACAGAGAGGCCATGTCGCACGATTTTCGCTTATTAAATATTGCTCAATTGCAATTAGAAATTGATACTTTTCATATGAAAATGAAACAGGCATATATCGACAATCAGAGATATGTGAGTCGTTTTATGCACTATGTGAAAGCCTTTCCTCAAATGGAAAGACAACGTCTGATTCACAAACAAAATCACTATCAATTGATTACAGATACTCAGATATTGAATAACTTCCCAAAAGAACAGCGTTCTGTGATTCGAGCAGTTGCAGTGAGCAGTGCTAGGGGGCTCAAAGGAACTCTGGAAGGATATACTGCCAATCAAGTATTTTTGACAACAGACATTGCTTTGTATCGAACTGAATACCACAAGAAATTCGCACATTCTTTCTTGATTTTTATGCTGTTCTTGATTTCCGCACCTTTAGGCGCAATCATTAAAAAAGGAGGTATCGGTTTACCTTTGGTAATTTCGGTGATTCTTTTTGTATTGTTTTATGCCATCAATTTAACTGGTGAAAAAATGGGGAAGGAATTGGTAATGCCCGTTTGGACAGGGATGTGGATGAGTTCAATGTTTTTATTTCCAATTGGATTGTGGATCACATTTAAAGCGATTAGAGACAGTAATGCGTTTACATTTGGCGGATTTATACCTTGGTTGGGTAAAATATTCAAGCAATTGTTTTTGTCCCTCAAAATCAAAAAAGCATGAAAATACTGATCCTTGGAAATCGTTTTCCTTGGCCATTGCATGATGGTGGCGCCATTGCTACTTTTCAAATGATGAAGGCCATGGCTTTTGAGGGACATGAAATTAGTTATTTTTCATTCAATACAAGTAAGCACTTTTTGGATGATAGAACTTTGTTAGAACGTTTTTCTTTCTGCAAATATTATCCAATTTATCTGAATGCCAATGTGACCAAATGGGGTGCTATCAAGAATTTGTTTTCTGGAAGAAGTTATCATTTGGCGCGCTATGAATCTGATACGGCCAATGATCAGTTAGCCAAATTGTTGAAGGATAATCAATATGATATTGTTCATATTGAGGGACTTTATTCTGCGGGTTTTTTGAAAACGGTTCGACAAAATTATAACGGACATGTAAGTTACAGGTCGCACAACATTGAATACCAAATTTGGGAGCGATTGGCGAGCGAAACTCAGAATTTCTTGAAGCAATTTTATGTTAAATTGCAAGCAAGACGCTTAAAACAAGAAGAGGAGCGATTCTGGGGCTTGGTAGACTCAATTGTGAGCATTGCTCCGAGTGATTCTTCTAAAATTTTATCGGTGGTAAACAAACCTATATACTTATATCTACCAGGAATTCAAGTTGGATTGGTTGAAGACATTCAATTGCAGCCCAATCAATTATTTCACATTGGGAGTATGGAGTGGATGGCCAATGTTCAGGGGGTAGAATGGTTTTTGCAAAAAGTATGGCCCTTGGTTAGGGCGGAGATTCCGGAGATTGAATTCCATTTGGCAGGCAAGGGGTTAAATCCGAATGATTCAAGGATTTTCCAGAGTGGGGTATACAACCATGGCGAGGTTGCGGATGCTAAAGCATTTATGATGAACCATGGCATTTGTGTGGTGCCCGTTGTGGCAGGTAGTGGCATTCGGATGAAATTAATTGAGGCCATGAGCATGGGAATACCCTGTGTTTCAACTGAAATTGGTGTTCAAGGAATTGTTGCAGAAAATCATGTTCACATAGAAATTGCGGGGAATGCCAAAGAAATGGCAAAATCGATTGTAGGTATGTTAAGGAATTGGAGAGACACGGTTAAAATGGGTCAAAAAGGTCAAAAATTGATGTTTGAACATCATAATTTGCAAAAAAATACTAGAGAACTTTTGGCATTTTATGCAAATTTTATTGCAAATAAGGAATCATGAAAAGATTGTGGATGTATTTAAAGCCCCAGGGAAACTTGGTGTTTTGGGCTTTGTTGCTGGCTACCATTAGCCAGGTATTCAGTATGTTAGACCCATGGGTTGGTCGTAATTTGTTTGATCGTTACTTAACAAAATTCGAAAACTATAAGGAGCACGATTATTTGCTCGGTGTGGTTACTTGGTTAAGCATTGGAATTGGGGTGGCAATGGTGAGTAGAATTGCAAAAAACCTACAAGATTATTTTGTCAATGTAGCCATTCAAAAAGCGGGAGCTAAAATATTCACTGACGGCATTAAGCATACTTTAGATTTGCCTTTTGCCACATTTGAAGATCATCGCAGTGGCGAAACTTTGAACATATTACAAAAAGTGAGAACTGATTCGGAACGATTGATTACGTTGACCGTGAATTTATTGTTTACCTCGATCGTGGGTATTGTTTTTGTTTTTGTAGCATCACTCTCGGTGCATTGGTTAATTGCCCCAGCATTTTTAACGGCAATGGCAGTTGTTGGGGTAAGTAGCTCGATGTTGAGTAAGCAAATCAAGACAATTCAGAAAGACATCATGCAAGAAACTTCTGTTTTAGCAGGTACTACAACCGAGAGTTTACGAAATATTGAATTGGTGAAAAGTTTGGGGTTGGTGATTCAAGAAATGCAGAGAATTAGCGCCAATACATTGAAAATTTTGGGATTAGAATTAAAAAAAGTAAAGAAAATAAGAACGCTTGGATTCGTTCAAGGGACCACCGTCAATTTCATGAGAAATGCTTTGTTGTTGTTTCTGAGTTGGATGGTTTTTACTCAAAGAATTACTCCTGGAATGTACATTCAATTTTTGTTCTACACCTTTTTTATATTCAATCCACTGCAGGAATTGGGAACATTCATTCAGGCTTGGAGGGAAGCCGAAGTTTCGTTAAATAAGTTTGATTCGCTGCTAAAGAACCCTAAAGAATCAATTCCTGAAAATGCAAAACCAATAGGGATTATCGAGAAAATTTCATTCGATAGGGTGTCGTTTCGACATCAAACGGCCAATCGAAATGCCCTGACAGATGTAAGTTTTACGTTGGAAAAAGGACAAACCATTGCATTTGTTGGTCCTTCTGGTAGTGGCAAGAGTACTTTAGTGAAAATGTTGGTTGGTTTGTATTTACCAATTGAAGGTTCTGTGCAATTCAATGGTCTCGATGTAACCCAGATCAACCGAACGGAAATTCGAAAGCAGTTGGGATTGGTATCGCAAGAGTCGCAGTTGTTTTCTGGGAGCATTAGGGAGAATTTATTGTTTGTTTGTCCGAATGCAACTGAGGAAGAAATGCTGGTGGCCTTAAAGAAAGCCGCAACTGATACACTCATGAATCGGGCTGAAAGAGGTTTGGACACACAAATAGGTGAGGGGGGGATTAAGGTCTCTGGAGGAGAAAAACAAAGGCTATCAATTGCGAGGGCGTTACTTAGGGAGCCAAATTTATTGGTATTTGATGAGGCAACTTCTGCATTAGATTCGATTACAGAGAGAGAAATTACCAATACATTGAAGGAAATTTCAGAACAAAAAAATAGAATCAATGTGATGATTGCACATCGATTGAGTACCATCATGCACGCTGATTGTATTTATGTATTGGAAAAAGGGAGGGTCATAGAGAGTGGAAATCATGAGTTTTTACTGGAATCGAAGGGGTTGTATTATGCCATGTGGCGCCAACAGATTGGCGAAAATGAAGATTAATTTTTAGGATTGTATTTTTTGGCATAGATTTTGATTGTTAAGAATCAAACAACCAAATAAATACCACCATTATGAAAAAAATTACTTTATTTTCTGCAGTGCTTTCAATCGTAGGGTTTGTAAGTGCTCAATCTGTAAGTTCAAGTGACTTTGTTGCAAACGTAGCAAAATACAACGGAACAACAGTAACCATCACAGACGTATCTGGTTCAATTCGCTCGAATTCAGTGAATGCAATCAGCACAACATCAACAGTAAGCAAAGGCCCATCTGCTGGCTCAATTAAAAATGGTCCAAAAGCGCAAGCTGCAAGTCCAGTAAATTCAAATGCGAACAATGCACCTACTACAGGTTCTACTTCTGCACCAAAAACAACTGTGAATCAATCATCAACAAATTCAAACTGTTCATCTCCTAAGGGATACAAAGTTGTTGAGTTTACATTCCAAAAAAGTAAAAGCGTAGGATGTTTCTTGATTCCAACAAATCTTGTTGATTTATTCAATGAGGTTAAGGCATCAGGTAAGAAGATGAATGTGTTTGTAACAGTAGATACCAACACAAAATTGCACAAGATCAAGAGTATTGTTGCTCAATAATATATTTAGTTTAGTAGTTTAGTTATAAGAGGGGCGCTGTTAAAGCGCCTTTTTTATTGTTTATATATCATTTTAAAATGGGGGATATTGGCTTCGTAGAACTTTTCACCAATGGTTTCAAAACCAAACTTTTTATAGAAATCAACGGCATGTTCTTGAGCGTGTAAATAAACTTTTTTGTTAATGGGTTGAATTTTTTGTAAACAATTTTCTACCAATGCCGCACCAATTTTGTGATTTCTAAACTGTTCCAAGACAGCAAATCTTTCTAATTTAATACCGTCTGAAGTTTCCCTGATTCGGCACGTACCTGCCTGAATTCCTTGATATTTCGCTAAAAAATGCCGGCAGGATTTTTCATGCTCATCATATTCTTCATCGGGAGCACAATTTTGACCAATCACAAAAACGATGCGCCTAATTTCAAATGCCTTCTCTAAATCTTGAGGACTTTGTATTTCAAATATCTGAATCATGAATAAAAATGGTTATTTTTGCTTCAAAATAACAACAAAATTTTTTAAAAATGGCTCAAACAAATGTTCAATCTTTATTAGGCGATCAGGCTGAATACCTGTTGAATCACACCTGTAACACAATTTCAAAAGAAAACATTCACCTACCTGGCTCTGATTTTGTAGACAGAGTTTTTGCTCAAACAAATCGTAACACTCAAGTATTGAAGAGTTTACAAAATTTGTATGGAAATGGACGTTTGGCAAATACCGGTTATTTAAGCATTTTGCCGGTAGATCAAGGAATTGAGCATAGTGCCGGAGCATCTTTTGCTCCAAATCCAGCATATTTTGATCCAGAAAACATCATTAAATTGGCTATCGAAGGCGGTTGTAACGCGGTTGCGTCGACTTATGGTGTGTTGGCAATGAACGCTAGAAAGTATGCTCATAAAATTCCGTTTATTGTGAAAATTAATCACAATGAATTTTTATCATACCCAAATAAATTCGATCAAATCATGTTTGGTTCTATCAAAGAAGCCTGGAATATGGGTGCAACAGCAGTTGGCGCAACCATTTACTTCGGTAGCCCAGAGAGCGCTCGTCAAATTGTTGAGGTAGCGAAAGCATTTGAAATGGCTCACGAATTGGGAATGTCAACCATTCTTTGGTGCTATACTCGTAACAATGGTTTCAAAGTAGATGGTGTCGATTATCATGCAAGTGCGGATTTGACAGGACAAGCAAATCATTTGGGCGTTACAATTCAAGCAGACATCATCAAACAAAAATTACCAACAAACAATGGAGGTTATTTGGCTACCAAACACGGTAAAACTCATCCTAAAGTATACTCTGAACTTACAACTGATCATCCAATTGATTTAACCCGTTACCAAGTGGCCAATTGCTACATGGGAAGAGCTGGTTTGATTAATAGTGGTGGAGAAAGTAAAGGTCAAGGAGATATCGAGGAAGCAATTACAACTGCCGTTGTAAATAAAAGAGCAGGTGGTACTGGTTTGATCCTTGGTAGAAAAGCTTTCCAAAAACCATTAAACGAAGGAATTCAATTGTTGAATTCTGTTCAAGATGTATATTTAGACAATAGCATCACGATTGCTTAATTCACAATATAAACAAGAATATTTTGACAAACGCCGATTTTGAAGACGAGTACGAATTAGATTCTGGTGAATCTAAATGGTACCGACGCACCCTTTCCGGTATTCTGACTAAAACCAAAGATAAAAAACCTACTCCGGATGGTCTTTGGGAAAAATGTGTGCGTTGCAAAGAAGTTCATCCAACTAAAGATTGGATGGTGAATCATTATGTTTGTCCTTCATGTGATTATCACGATAGAATAGGATCTAAAGAATACTTTGAAATCCTGTTCGATGACAACCAGTTTACTGAATTAGATGCCAATTTAAGCAGTGGTGATCCCTTGACTTTCACAGATACAGCTCCTTATGTAGATCGTATTGTGGTGGCTCAGAAGAAAACCCAGTTGAAAGACGCTGTGCGAACTGGTTATGGACAGATGAATGGATATCCATTGGTTGTGGCTTGTATGGATTTTAATTTTATTGGGGGAAGTATGGGCTCAGTGGTTGGAGAAAAAATTTCAAGAGCAATTGACCATGCAATTAAAACTAAAACTCCTTTTTTAATGATTTCAAAATCCGGGGGTGCTCGAATGATGGAAGCTGCATTTTCATTGATGCAAATGGCTAAAACCAGTGCAAAATTGGCTCTCTTGAGCAAAACTAGAGTTCCTTATATATCGTTAATGACCAATCCTACAACTGGTGGCGTTACCGCGTCTTTTGCAATGTTGGGAGATTTTAATATCGCTGAACCTGAAGCATTGATCGGATTTGCAGGTCCGCGTGTAATCAAAGAAACTATTGGACGTGATTTACCCAAAGGATTTCAAAGCAGTGAGTTTTTAGTAGAACATGGTTTCCTTGATTTCATTGTGAAAAGAACAGAATTAAAAGAAAAATTGACAACTTTGTTGTCGAATATTTGGCATAAATAATAAAAAAAACTAAAATTGAATATGAATTTTCCAGAAAATTTAAAATATACCAAAGATCACGAGTGGATTTTGGTTGAGGGAAACACTGCAACAGT
>CAZYBT010000085.1:0-11602 GCA_964645755.1 uncultured Rhizobium sp. | reverse complement strand
CTCTCTCTCAGAACGGGAGTGCAAAGGTAACGCTATTTTTTTCTCTTTGTCAAGCATATTCTTAAAAAAAACTTAACAAAAACATCATAACTACTATCCCTCAATCACTTATATCGTAATATTTTTTTTACCTTTTAGTAAACTTCCATCACCATAGCTTAAAAAACGGTATCCACCACCCATAGCATGGTCGTAAATCTCCCTCCATACCTCGCCTACAAATGCCGAAATTAATAACAATAACGTCGATTTTGGCTGATGAAAATTCGTGATCATCCACTGTACAACCCTAAAATTGAACCCTGGTACAATGAAAATTTGTGTCTCTCCTTTTAATATACCCCCGTTTTCTGCGACATACTTTCTCAAATATTCAAGCGACATTCTTGTTTCCAGTTTGCCATACTTCTCAGAATATGCATCGCCAGAAGCAATAAAACAATCATCGAGTTCTCCTAAAAAGGCTTTTTCTCCCAAATAATACAAACTTTCTAACACCCGAGTGGCAGTTGTACCAACCGCCAATACCCCATTGGGGCTGTTCAATAAGTGATCAATCAACTCCAAAGAAATCTCAAATCGCTCCGCATGCATTTCATGCTCATCCGCAAATTCAGCTGTAACCGGTTTGAATGTCCCCGCACTCACATGCAAAGTCACATCCCGAAACTCACAATTCTTTAGTTCGAGCTTCAATTTTAACTCTGGAGTAAAGTGCAACGACGCAGTTGGTGCCGCAACCGCTCCTTCTTTTTGAGCAAAAATGGCTTGATACGTATTTTTATCTTCATGCTGCACTTCCCTCTCTATATAAGGAGGTAATGGAACTTGACCGAAAACTTCAATTGCTTCGATCACCGAGGATGCGTTGGAATTCAATTTTACCCAGTTCAATTCTCGGTTTTCCCAAACAACCTCTAAAAACAAATCGCCTTGCGACAGTCTTAGCACATCATTCTCCTTGAATTTTTTTCGATTTCCCACCATCACTTCGCAAATACTCCAATCAGCGGAAATGGGTTTTAATATAAAAATCTGTATATTTTGACCTCTCTCGTTTTGAAACCAAATACGGGCGGGAATCACTTTTGTGTTATTGGTGATAATGGTGCAAGGATCTACCACTTGATCTAACTCATAAAAATAGCGGTCGCTGATTTGTCCCTCATGAAAAACCAACAGTTTAGAATGGTCGCGGGGTTCAATAGGAAAATGCGCTATTTTCTCGTTGGGTAAATCGTAGTTAAAAAGATCAAGTGCAATTTTTGGAATGCCAGCCATTTTATTCAGAAAAATGTAATTTCATTAGATTCAAAGCATTTGCTCTGTGACTCATCGAATTCTTGATTTCTGGTCCCAATTCTGCAAAAGTTTGATGATAATTTTGGGGGACAAAAAGCGGATCATAGCCAAATCCCTGATTGCCTGCAGGTTCCAAGGCGATGCTGCCATGCACCTTTCCTTGAAAGAAAATTGGATTTTCTTCAAAGCCAACAGCGCAAATGACGGTGATAAAGTATGCTTCTCGGTTTTGAGCAGTACTTAATTCCGACAATAATTTTTGATTGTTCAATTCGTGATTCACTGGGCCATTTTCAACCGCATATCTTGCACTTTTCACTCCGGGTTGGAGATTAAGGGCAACAACGCAAAGGCCAGAATCATCGGCAAAGCAGGGAAATCCTGTTTTTTCAAAAACCGTTTGCGCTTTGATGAGGGCATTTCCCTCGAAAGTACTTGCGGTTTCTTCAATTTCTTCGTGAAATCCGATATCGTTCAAAGAAACGATTTCGGCAAAAGAACCTAAAATTGCTTTTGCTTCTTCTAGTTTATGGAGATTGTTTGTTGCGAAAACCCATTTTTTCATAGGGATCAAGATTCGCGTTTGCGCACGGTTCTTTGTTCAATTCTCTTTTCGTAGTTCACACCTTGAAAAATTCTATGAACAAAAATTCCTGGTACGTGAATATTGTTCGGGTCGAGTTCGCCCAATTCCACAATTTCTTCCACCTCTGCAATGGTAATTTTACCGGCCATTGCCATCATGGTATTGAAATTTCTGGCAGTATCTTTGAATATCAAATTGCCATGTCGATCGCCTTTCCAAGCTTTCACAATGGCAAAATCTGAATCAAAGGCATATTCCATTAAATAAGTTTTCCCGTTAAATACTCTGGTTTCTTTACCTTCAGCTACCTCGGTTCCAACACCTGCAGGTGTATAAAAAGCAGGGATACCAGCGCCAGCGGCTCTACAACGTTCAGCCAAAGTACCTTGAGGAATCAATTCTACTTCCAATTCACCCGATAAAAGTTGACGTTCAAATTCGGCATTCTCTCCAACATAAGAACTGATCATCTTTTTCACTTGGTGTTGTTGAAGCATGAGTCCAATCCCAAAATCATCGACTCCAGCATTATTTGAAATGCAGGTTAGATTTTTCACTCCTTTGAGAACGAGAGCAGAAATTGAGTTTTCAGGAATTCCGCACAATCCGAACCCACCCAACATAATCGTTTGTCCATCCACGATATCATGAATGGCCGTTTCTGCATTTTGATAAATTTTATTCATTAGTCTTTGAATTCCAATACGGCTGAAAGCCCTTTTTCACACAATGTTTCACAGATGGGAGACATTTTATTTTTAGATCCGCTTTTCACAGCATATTTACCTTTGGTATGCACAAACCAGGCGCATTGTTCTGCTTGAATTGAATCATGACCACAATATTTCACCAAGCATGAAACTACCCAATCGAAGGTATTCACGTCGTCGTTATACAATACAATTGTCCAATTCCCGAGGGCAATATCATCTAGTAACGATTCAATTTGTTCACTTATCTCTGTGCTCATTTAGATTTGTTAGATGGGTTATTAAACAAAGGTTATTCAATAATAAGGATTATTAGGTTATTAGATAAAAAAGATTATTCGGTTATTAGATTAATAGATTAATAGATTAATGGATTTTAGTTGCGGCGGTGTTTCGGGAACAATTTCGCTTTGTTTTCATTTCCGTGAATCAATCGGTTGATATTTTTTCTATGGGTGATGACCACCAAAACAGCAATCGCAATGGTGAAGATAATCACAGAAGGCTGCCTAAATTCGGGCATCGATTTTCCAAAAACAGACACAAATAAAACCGGAATAGAAACTCCACCAATCATAGAACCAACACTCACAAATCTTGTGGTAAGAAGCACAATCAAGAAAATACCAATGGCACATGCAGCAGCCAGCGGATTGAGCGCTATGATCATACCGGCCAAGGTAGCAATACCTTTTCCACCTTTAAATCCGGCAAAGATTGGCAATAGATGTCCAATTACAGCACTTGCACCCAACATCAATTGTATGTTTACAATTCTGTATGCATTCCAATCGAAATCTTGATAAACAGATGCAAAAAGATACACCAAGGTACAAGCCAAATATCCTTTTAAGATATCCATCAACAATACAATTGTGCCTGGTTTTTTACCCAACACTCTAAAAGTGTTGGTAGCACCAGCGTTTCCACTGCCATGCTCTCTTACATCAATGTTATAAAACGATTTTCCGATCCATACTGCACTTGGAATGGACCCTAATAAATAAGCCGCAAAACAGAACATTCCGTAATAGGCATAAAATTCAGAAGAATGGATTTCCATGTTTAATTTTGAGTTTAGTTTAGATTTCAGAAACCAAATAAACGATGAGCTTGTTGATTCTGATATTTACAAATTTCGTGTATTTGGGTAATAAATACAAATTAAAACAGCAATCATTAGCTTAAGGCGCTGAATATCAATCTTTTAAAATGCATAATTTTCAAAAACAAAATGCCAGCTCTAAAGCTGGCATTTTCATCTATTCTGTAAGAAATTGAATGTTATAAACTTACTTTACAAAGCGAAACATTTCGCCACCGTAGATTGCATTATCTCCCAATTCTTCTTCAATACGAAGCAGTTGATTGTATTTTGCCATACGATCTGAGCGAGAAGCGCTACCTGTTTTAATTTGACCACTGTTCATTGCAACAGCCAAATCTGCGATGGTGCTATCTTCAGTTTCACCACTTCTATGGCTCATTACATTGGTGTATTGATTGCGTGTAGCCAATTGAATTGCGTTCAAAGTTTCTGTCAAGGTACCAATTTGGTTTACTTTGATCAAAATTGAATTCGCGATTCCTTGGTCGATTCCTTGTTGTAAACGGTTCACGTTGGTCACAAACAAATCATCACCCACCAATTGAACCTTTGATCCAACAGCAGTGGTTAATTTTTTCCAGCTCGCCCAATCGTCTTCAGCGCAACCATCTTCGATAGAGATAATTGGATATTTCTTGCACCATTCAGCCCAATAGTTTACCATTTCGTCGCCGTTCATTTGTTTACCACTTGATTTTTTGAAGGTATACAAACCAGTTTTCTCGTCGTAAAATTCGCTCGTAGCGGCATCCATTGCAATGAAAACATCGTCACCAGGTCTATAACCTGCTTTTTCAATTGATTTCAATACAATTTCAATGGCTTCTTCGTTGCTTTGAATATTAGGCGCAAAACCACCTTCATCACCAACGTTGGTGCTATAGCCCGCGTCCTTCAAAACCGTTTTTAAATGATGAAAAATCTCCACTCCCATTCTCAATCCGTGGCTGAAGCTCTCTGCTTTCACAGGCATGACCATGAATTCTTGGAAGTCAATTTTATTGTCAGCATGCGCACCACCGTTCAAGATATTCATCATAGGAACAGGAAGCACATTTGCATTTACACCACCTACGTAGCGATAAAGCGGCATACCCATTTCATCGGCAGCAGCTTTTGCAGCAGCCAAAGAAACAGCAAGAATTGCATTCGCACCCAAATTCGATTTGTTGAGGGTACCATCCAATTCAAGCATAATTTGATCAATTTCGTTTTGAGCTGCAACTTCAACACCTTCAAGCGCTTCAGAGATGATGTTGTTTACGTTATCGACAGCTTTCAAAACGCCTTTTCCCATGTAAATACCTTTTTCATTATCGCGCAATTCAGCGGCTTCATGAATACCAGTACTTGCACCAGAAGGCACAGCAGCACGACCAAAACCACCGTCTTCGGTGAATACTTCAGCTTCAACAGTTGGATTTCCGCGAGAATCTAAAACCTGGCGGGCCTGAATGTGGGTTATTTCGCTCATTGTTTATTAAAAATTATATGGGGTTTTTATTTTTTGAGGGACGTTGACATTAATTCAACAAATTGATCGAACAAATACAAAGAATCGTGAGGACCTGGAGAGGCTTCTGGATGGTGTTGCACCGAAAAAGCAGGTTTATCCAATCTTGCAATACCTTCCACTGAATCATCGTTTAAATTCACATGCGTTAATTGAATTTTGTGTGCTAAATCTTGATTAAACTCAACTGCAAAACCATGATTTTGACTTGTAATTTCGCTACGACCTGTCACCAAGTTTTTCACTGGGTGGTTGCATCCGCGGTGACCATGGTGCATTTTATAGGTTTTTAAACCACTTGCCAAACTCAACAATTGGTGTCCGAGGCAAATTCCAAACGTAGGAATTCCTGCGTCCACAACGCCTTGAACGGTTTTGATGGCGTAATCCATAGCTGCTGGATCACCAGGGCCATTGGAAATCATGAAGCCATCTGGTTGAAATGCAAGAATTTCTTCCGCAGTTGTATTGTAAGGAAAAACACCCAATTTACAACCACGTTCTATGAGGCAACGAGAAATGTTCTTTTTGCTACCAAAATCGATTAACGCCACTTTAAAATTGGCATTTTCATCGCCTTCGGTGTAAAACTCCTTTGTACTTACTTCAGAAGCAAGCTCCAATCCGTCCATATTGGGAACTTCATTCAGCTGCTTCAACAGAGTTTCTACATCATGAATTTCACTTGAAATAATGGCATTTTGGGTACCGGCTTCACGCAAATGGGCAACCAACATACGGGTATCGATGTCAGAAATTCCCACCAAATTGTTTTGGGTAAAATATCCGTCCAAGCTATCGGTGCCCATTGCCCTTGAATAGTTTGGAGAGAATTTTTTACAAACCAAACCAGCAATTTTGATTGATTCGCTTTCGACTTCCGCATCATTCACACCGTAATTCCCGATGTGGTCGGTGGTCATGACCAAAATTTGTCCGAAATAGGATGGATCTGTAAAGACCTCCTGATAACCTGTCATTCCAGTATTAAAGCAGATTTCTCCGCTTGTTGTTCCGATCTTGCCAATGGCATTTCCCTCGAAAAAAGTACCGTCTTGCAGTACTAATAAGGCTTTAGTTATTTGTGAACTCACTTCAAGGGTGCAAATTTCAACTATTCAAACCAAAGTACCAAAGTATGTGGAAAATAATGGTAATTAAAATTATCCCTTAAAACAGCAATATTGCGCTTCACTGTTTTCAAAACGTGCTTAATTTGAATCAAGTTCTTTCTTTACAGGAAAAACCAGAGAATAAAAAACGCTCATGACCAAAATACCAATAATCACAATAAGGTTGTGTATATGTGTAAACCCTATTTCATGGAAGTACTTTTCCAAAAGCATTTTTCCACCAATATAGATGAGGATGATAGACAATCCGTATTTCAATGCATAAAATTTCTCCATTCCATGTCCCAACAAGAAAAACAAACTTCTCAATCCTAAAATTGCAAAAATATTTGAGAAGAACACAAGGTATGGATCCGTAGTTACACCAAAAACAGCCGGAACACTGTCAACTGCGAACACAACATCTGTAAATTCAATCACCAACAATACCAAAAACAACGGTGTTACTTGAAATTTATGGTTCTGTCTTGTAAAAAAAGCATCAGGATTTTGGGGCTGATTTTCTACACTGAATATTTTTCGCCCCAGTTTAATCATAAAATGATTGTTTACATCAAATTCGTCTTCTTCTTTTTCGAAGAGGAGCTTCCCTCCTGAGTAAATTAATAAAACTCCAAAAACATACAGAATCCAATGAAACTGGTTGATTGCAGCACTGCCAAGAACAACAAACAGTAATCGCAGAACCATTGCTCCAAGAACACCCCACAACAAAATTCTTTTTTCATTGTGCTCTGAAATCTTAAACGTAGAGAAAATCAACAACATCACGAAAAGGTTGTCAATGCTTAGTGCGTATTCCAAAATGTATCCGGAAAAATAGGCGGTTGTGGTGGCAACTCTAAAATGGTGTAGCGATTGTTCAAAATCAGAACTTATCTCAAATTTAGTATGAAACTTTGTTGAATATTCCTGTAGCCCCTGGATGTTTTCAATTGCATAAATCTGATAATGAAACATGTAAACCGCTAAAACGCTCAAAAGTCCTAATCCGAACCACATCGCTGTTCTTTGAATACTCTGTTTCACAGTAAGGGAATCGTGCTTATTCTTGGAAAATAAACCTAAATCTAAAACCAATGAAGCAACAACTACAAAAACGAAAATTAAAATGATGATGATTTTAGCTGACATAAATAAAATACAAAAATACGGGATAATAGTTGTGAAACATAGGGGTTGGGACTTAGATTTGTATAATCATATATGAAAAATTTGCAAAAATCGCGAAATGTAATTTTGGCATTGGTAGCCGTTGCATTATCGTTTTCGGTATTTTCCTTCCGTCCTGATGAGGGAATGTTTCCTTTGAATTATCTGAATATCACTGAGCTTAAAAATGCGGGTCTCAAATTAGAAGGTAAAGACATTTTCAATCCTGGCGAAGTATCACTCACCGATGCCTTGGTAAAAGTGGGTGGTTGTACAGGGTCTTTTATTTCTGATGAGGGACTTATCATCACAAACCATCACTGTGTATACGGTGATGTTGCAAATTTGAGCAACAGCGACCACAATTATTTGGAAAATGGATTCGTTGCCAAATTAAAATCAGATGAATTGCCCATTTCTATGCCGTGTAAAATCACTCAAAGCTATGAAGATGTGACTGATAAAGTACTCAATGGGATCAGCAACAACACCGACCCAGAGGTGAGAATCAAATTAATTGCCGACAATATTTCCAAAATTGTGGCTGCGGAGAAAAAAACATACCCCGAGCTATCAATTGAAGTATCTGAGATGTTTGTAGGGAAAAGCTATACCCTATTCCGCTACATTTACATTCAAGATGTGCGATTGGTTTTGGCACCACCATTAACAATTGGTCAATTTGGCGGAGACAGAGACAATTGGGAATGGCCACGCCACAATGGCGATTTTTCATTGGTTCGAGCATACGTGGGCAAAGATGGAAAACCTGCAAAATATTCCAAAGACAATGTCCCTTATACTCCTAAAAACAAGCTTAAAATCAATCCAAATGGAACTCAGGAAGGTGATTTCGTCTTTATTATGGGATATCCGGGAAGAACGTTTCGCCATGAAAGCGGTTCATATATGAAATTTCAAAAAGAATATCAATTGCCGATTATTCAGGAATGGTACAAAACGTATATCAATTACATGAAAGATTTTTCAAAGGGAAATGTAAACATGGGATTGGCTTTTGCCGGAGAAATTCAAAGTTTGGAGAACGTAGAAAAAAACTACAGAGGTAAAATTCAAGGGTTGCGCAGAACCGATATTGTAGACAAACGTTTACAAGAGGATGACATGATTGAAAAAGCATTTGAAAGCGGATCTGCTCGCGACAAACAAGCGAAAATGGTGATTTCCCAAATCCGAAACATTTGGAAAATGAAATCAGCAACAGCACATGTACGATATATATTGAATAATTTCTTGATGAATCAAAGCAATGTGGCTTATTTGGCGGAATTAATGGCCCAAAACAAAGCGGTATTGAAACTCGATAAAAAAACGCAAGAAGAGGCTTTAAACGGCATTCATAAACGTTTGGCGAAGGATTTCAGCATCATTTCACCGGAAATGGAAAAAGAAGTGTTTATTCAATTGGCAAACAGGGCTTACAAGGCTATGCTTGATTATTCACCTAATGCAAGTTTCAAATTTGGCGATAAAAATGGATTAAATGCCAAGATGATTGAAAAAATTAAAAGCAGCATGCTTTTCGATACAGCAAAAGTTGCCAAATCATTCAAAAAGCAAGGTGTGAAATTCTTGAATTATCAAGATGCAGTCACACAAGTGATGGATGAAATTAGACCGATGAGTACAGAAATTGCGGAAATGTGGAATAAGATGGATGTACAATTGAAATCTTTGATGCCACAGTACATTGGATTGAGAGAAGAATTCCTCAAGTCTAAATTCGTTCCGGATGCAAACAGTACGTTGCGTTTAACTTACGGAAATATCCGTTCATTTAGTCCCAACGACGGTGAAGTTCATACGCCTTATACAACTTTAGACGGTGTATTTGCAAAAGCCAACACGAATTCCGACTATCGATTGCCTAGGGAGGTTCAAGACAATTTGAAGCAAGAGAATGTCCCTCAAATATTTAAAGATCCTAAAACGGGTAAAATCATTGTTGGTTTGTTGTACAATTTGGATACAACTGGCGGAAATAGTGGAAGTCCCGTATTGAATGCAAAGGGTGAATTAATTGGCATCAATTTCGACAGAAGTTACACAGCAACCATTAACGATTACGCTTGGAATGAGAACTATTCTCGCAGTATTGGTTGCGACATTCGTTATGCTTTGTATGTAATCAAGTACGTTGGCAAAGCGGACCATATTTTAAAAGAATTGAAATTAGATTTGTAAAAACTGCGAAAATTTCCTCCTAATATTATATCACACTGCGCAATGAAAGTTGCGCAGTTTTTTTTTGAGGGACATTGACTTTTGATAAGAAGATCCCTCCAAATGAAAAACAATCGTGGAATCTTGTTCTTTCATCGATTGAATCATGCATTGTGAGTTTTGTCACCAAATCAGAAAAACAAAAGATAGAACTTTGCATCAATATGGGAATATTTTCATCTTTATTCGGAAAAAAAGAGAGCGTTGACATAGGTCAGCTCATACAAAATGGCGCATTGATTCTTGATGTACGAACACCTGGAGAATATGCGAGTGGACATATCAAGGGTTCTAAGAACATGCCTTTAGATAAGTTGATGTCGCAAGTATCTAAAATCAAAAAAGACCAAGTGATCATCACTTGTTGTGCATCAGGAATGAGAAGCGCATCAGCGAAGGGAATGTTAAAGAAAGCTGGATATGAGCAAGTGCACAATGGAGGAAGTTGGACAAGTTTAAGAAAATATAGCAAGTAAGTATTATGAAAACTTTTCACGAAATAATAGCATCGGAAAAACCGGTATTAGTCGATTTTCATGCAACTTGGTGCGGACCATGTAAGGCAATGGCTCCAATTTTAGAAAATGTAAAAAAGAGAGTTGGCGAGAATGCAACAATTTTAAAAATTGACGTGGACAGAAACCAAAAATTGGCCAATGAATACAGAATCACGGGTGTTCCAACGTTGATGATTTTCAAGAACGGCAAACAAATATGGCGTCAATCTGGCGTTGTTGATGCAATGACATTGGAGAGTAAATTGAAGGGGTGAAAAAAGTTTATAAAGGTTTATAAGGGTATATGAAGGTTTATGGAACCTAGAACTGGGAAACGGAATCTGTGAAACTGCAATTCTAAACTCTAAACTTTCAACTTTCAATGAATGAGTTTGGGAAGAATTGTATTCTGAAAATCCAGCGCGTAACTGTAGTCTTTCAACTTTTAATGAATGGGTTTGGGAACCTTGAATTCTGAGAATGCAGCGCTTAACTGTAGCCTTTCAACTTTCAATGAATGAGTTTGGGAACCTTGAATTCTTAAAATCCAGCGCGTAACTGTAGCCTTTCAGCTATAAACAAAAAAAGACCGCGAATGCGGTCTTTTTTTGTTTCGTAATGTATTGATTACTGTAATTTAAACATAGTGATGGTGTAACCCATTCTGTCGTCGCCTTTGAAAGTCAACTGAGCAGTCAATTGTGCTTGTCCTTTTGGTAAAGCATTGTATTGAGCTTCAGAGATGAAGAAACATTTTGTGAAGTTAGGATCGTTTGTGAAGTCAACGTCTAAAGTTTTGAAACCTCTAGGTGGGTTGCAACGAATCACTGGAGCACCTGCGCCCATTGGACCTGGAGCTGCTGGACCAGGGTTCAATCCTGGGATTGGTGCACCACCACCTGCAGGGCTTACTGGACCTGTAGCAGGACCGTTTGCAGACATGTTTAATTTCAATCCAGAGATTGCAATGGTTTTACCATTGAAACGTGCTGGGTTTGAAGTGAAGTCAACTGGGTTAACAGACATTGCTCCTTGAGCCATAGCAGCGCTAGCAAGACCTACGATGCTAAGTACGAATAAAGTAAATTTTTTCATAAGTTTATTTTTTTAGTTTGATTTGATATATGTATAACAAATGTCGTGCCAAACTTTTGAGATAGGTAAAATGGTTTATGTGAGTTTATAAATGTTTAACTCTAAAACTGCAACTCAGAACCCCAGCGCGTAACGGTAGCCGTTCTACTTTCAATGAATGAGTTTGGGAACCTTGAATTCTGAGAATGCAGCGCTTAACTGTAGCCGTTCAACTTTCAATGAATGGGTTTGGGAACCTTGAATTCTGAGAATGCAGCGCTTA
>CAZYBT010000084.1:0-11637 GCA_964645755.1 uncultured Rhizobium sp. | reverse complement strand
TTTCTTTCCGGTTAAATCACAAACTCTAGACATAGTTTTTGGGGTTGCAAATATAAAAAATTATTTATTAAAATCAAAATGTTTTGCAAATAATTCAAGAAAAATGTTCCTTTCTTTCATTATTGGACAAATTTTCGTTCGTAACACAACAAACAAAGAGCAAAGATACAATAATTATCATCACTCCCGACTGCCTTTCTAACAAACTTTCAAAGTTTAAACCAAAAATAATCGATACAACCATGCTTCCTAGGAACTTGATTCCACCCATTTTGATCATTCCCTTGATTAAAACAATGTAGGAAATCAATTGTATCATCAATCCTATGACCCCAATCTCGATGAACCATTGTAAATATTGGTTGTGGGGACTTATCCTATTTTCCTGATCCAAATTTGAATGTAACGCTTCAAATGATTCTTGCATTTTAGACTCAATATTGCATTGCCCAACACCGAACCACGGTTCCTTTGCAGCAGCATGAACAATTGCTTTCCATGCTTCCCACCGCTGTCCAAAACTTTTATGATTCAAATCCTTCTGTTTAATGACAGATGTTAGATCATCAATCGTATTCAAAACCCTATTTTTTACGCTGGGTACAAAAAACAATGCACTCAATAACAAACATCCCAATGTTAGGTACTTAAAGGAAACCTGTTTCAAATGTGGAATGAATATAAGGATTATCCCTATCCAAAAGCACAAGATACCCGTTCTTGCCGACAATATATGCAGCGAGATAAAGAGTCCCCCAGAAATGAGATAAAAAAAGAAATAACCGCCAAAAAGTTTGGGGATTTTATTTTGAATTTTCCAAATGATTAAACCAAGTAAAACAAGCGCAGTAATTACCGAAAATTCGATATGATAAACCATGCTATAAACAGGCACTGGCTTGCTCTCTAGCACCATTTGAGAGAGAAATTTATAATGTGCAACATAGTTTAGCACACTTGAAATGCCTATCCAAAAAATTGGAAGTGCAAAAAATATCCAATAGTTCCAAAGAGCAACTCTGTTTTCAACCGCATATCCTAAAATAGAAGGCAAAAACACCAACGGTAATCGCACCAACAGCTTGGCATCCATGTTTCCAAGGTGACAACCCTTTATCAAAGAAAAAGCAGTCGAAACCAAAAAAACTACAACAAAAAGAAATTGTATTTTACGAATTTTGGATGATTGATTTTGTGTAAAAATCCAATATAAGGAATTCAAAATCAACAATATAGACGCAATTGACGCGATACTCGGAGAAACATGAATTGCACCCAAATACAAGACTACGGAACCAATAAATAAGGTTCTCGAAAAAGCATTAATTTGGTTATTTTCCAACCGCATACTTTACCCGAACAACGGTCTTTTCATCGAAAATCCCCAATTTGTCAGCTACAAATTTCGAAACGGAAATTACCGAATTGGATTTTGTGTTTTTGCCTTTCACAACGCACCAAACGAATTTATTGTTTTTTGTGTTGATTACAGCAACTACTTCATCTTGAGCAGCTCCATCAAAATATACCCAAGCCCTATCTTCCTCTCCAGCCGCTGCAAATTGATTAGATGCAAGGGTTAAAACACCTTTTTGTTCGTTCTCCTTTAAACCGATTTCAGACGTCGGTTTTACAATTTTTTCAGGCATGCCACCCTGATCTCTACCCTGTGAAGTTTCTACTTTTACAGATGATTCTTTTGGCGGTTTCTTTTCCAATGCTGGGACTTCCTGAGTTTTAACTTTTTCTGCTGGAATAGATGGTGCTTTTTGAGGGACATTTTCTTCAATTGGCGCTGTGATTTTTTCTTTCGGCACATGATTTTCCGTTGGCTTCTTTGTTCCCTTGATTGGATTCACCACTGGCACTTGAATCGATTGCCCTAATGAAATATTCGCATCTCCAAAATTGTTGATTTTTCTGAGAACATCAACAGAAGTATTGTATTTTTTTGCAATGCTGTATAATGTCTCCCCTTTTTCTACTATGTGAACGTCTAAATTTTGAGTGGGAACAGTCACTGCATTTGCAGATGTTGATGCTTTAACGCTCTTACGTACCACATGAATGTTCATACCTGGAGATATGGTTTTGACATCAGGATTCAATGCATTCAACTGTGGCACTGTCATTTTGTACATTTTTGCAATTTTATAGAGTGTCTCCCCTTTTTTCACTTTGTGCATAAATGTCAGTCCCAAAGTATCTTGAGAACTTTGAACAGGCTTATTCACCCCTTGGGCTAAAACAGCATTTGAGCATGCAAATAGCGCGATAACTGCAAAAAACTTCATACTCAAAAATACGAAGAAGCAGTTGGTATTCACTTCACCAATTTCCACATGAAATGGAGTGTACAGTTAATTGGAAAGATTTATCTTTCTTCCAACTTGAATTGAATCGGAATAGATTGATAGCTCTTAACCGCTTTGCCATCGAGTTGTGCCGCAATCCATTTGGGAGATTGTAACATAACCCTTGTGACTTCTTTAGAAAATTCGGGACATAAATAAACATGTTCTAAGATTTCTACGTTTGTAATTCGTCCATCTACATCTACAATAAACCTTGCGAGTACTTTTCCCTGAATTTGAGCATCCTTACAACGAACCGGATATACCAATCTTCTTTGAACATATTTTAAAAACTCAGCTTCGCCTCCCGGGAATGTAGCTGGTGATCCTGATTTTGGCGCATCGTTGCTCTTTACTTCCCTTGGAACTGGATCCATTTCTGGCTCTTGCCACTCTCCTTCTGCCAAGTAAAATTCTACATTTACCTCTCTTTTAGAAGTTACAAATTTTCCTGCTTTCTGCCCTGGAATCCATTTTGGCGATTTTTTCAACAAACGAACCGCTTCATTTGTGAATTCGGGACAAGAGCCGTTTGCTTTTTCAACTTGAATATTGCTAATCACTCCTTTTCTATCTACCACAAAACTCAATGTAACCACGGCCGTTAAACCTTCTTCCGAACATCTTTCAGGAAATTCCATGTTTGCCATTAAGTATTCCTTAAATCTTTCATCTCCACCCGGAAATGAAGGTCTTACATCTGGAACAACAATTGGATCATTTCCTGCAGATTGATAAGGCCCACCTATTTGATCATCTTTGAGAAAATTATCTGAATTCTCTGCTCGGTTGGAATTTATTTCTCTATTTGGAACATTTGCATTTTCCAAAGGCTCCCTAACTGCTGTTGTATTTGGTGCAACTTCAATATCCTTGTTGGATTTTTTATTTTTGGGCTGAGCTTGTTTACGCGTAACCTGTGCCGAAACAGGAACCATCGAAACTATGAATAGCGAAATCATTATTTTCCGGTAAAAAGCTTTCATATCATTTAATTTCATAATGAAATTCCCCATTCCGCCGGAATTTCCTTTTCTACACCTTGATCCAAATAACACCATTTGTCTGAAAATGATTTTGCCACATCCAGATTGTGTGTGATAAAAATATACACTAACTGATGTCGAATTTGAAGGTCTTTTAGTAATTCTAAAATTTGCTTTTGAATAATTGGATCCAACGCTGCTACAGCTTCGTCTAAAATGAGCACTTCAGGCTTTGTACTTAAAGCTTTCGCAATACACAGACGTTGTCGCTGGCCGCCACTCATTTGGTCAGGATAAGCTTGAATCAATCTATCGTCGAACCCAACGTCCCTCAAAATAGAACATGAAAAATTCTCTATTTCTGCAGCAGAAAGTCTAGGGTTTTTCAATTTTATAATTTCCGAAACAGCGTAAATTGCAGTGTGATTGCGATTCAAGGATGCGTATGGATCTTGAAAAACCATTTGAATTCCAGTTGGGGCAATTTCAGGGATTGAATGATTGTGCAGTTCAATGGTACCAGATGATCTTTTCTCCAAGGCTACAAGCAGTTTTGCAAGGGTTGATTTTCCAGATCCAGAAGTTCCAATGACTGCCAATGTTTCGCCTGGTGACAATTCGATGGAGAAATCTGTTAATGCTACAACCTTCGACAGACCCCTTCCATAGACTTTTGAAATGTTTTTGATCTTAAGGACAGGTTCTAAATGATTTTTTTGAGGGACTTTAGATTTCGGAACAGCATCAATGAGTTCTTTCACATATTCATGTTTGGGGTTATGCATCACCTCTTTTGTTGAATCTGATTCAATCAATTCACCTTTCCGCAAAACAGTGATTTGATTTGCATAATCCGCAACCAAATCGAGTTCATGACTCACCCAAATCAGCGCGCTACCCATATCATTTGCAATTTTCACAAAATCATCCATCACATTTTTTCGCGAAAATGAGTCCAATGCTGTTGTTGGCTCGTCGGCTAATAAAACCAGAGGATTGTGTAAAGAAGCCATTGCTATCATCACTCGTTGACGTTGCCCACCGCTCAATTGATGAGGGTAGGCGTCTATAACTCTCTGTACAATAGACCCTAAACCAACTTTTTCTAATTTCTGTATAATGCAATTTTTTGCCCGTATTTTATCTTTATTGTGAACCAAAAAGGCTTCAAATAACTGATCACCGCATGTCATTTGGGGATTCAAAGCCGACATTGGTTCTTGAAAAACCATGCCAATTAATTTCCCTCTAATATTTTGAAATTCTCTTTGTGAAAGGTTTAAGAGATCAATTTTTGAATTTTCTAAATTCAAATAAACCGAACCCGTGGCTTTAAGTTGGCTTGGCAACAGACCAATAATGGTGAGCAGCGTAAGAGACTTACCACTACCACTTTCCCCTATTAGAGCATGTATTTGGGCTTTGGAACATTCAAATTTTGGTAAGAATAAAAGTGTTTTTTGACCACTTTGAATTCTTAAATTTTCGATTTGAATGATTGGTACGTGCATTTGGATACAATTTTACACAAAAAAAGGGTGGCAAGCCACCCTTTTTTATACAATGTTGAAAGGATTAGTTTTCAACGGATAGTTTAATCGGAATTTCTCTCCATGATTTGATGAATTTACCATTGTTTTGGCCTGGAATCCATCGTGGAGATTTTTCAAGTACTCGAATTGCTTCCGCGGTAAATTCTGGACAAGCTTTGGTTTCTTCGATTGCTTTCACTCTTGAAATTTTACCAGTTTCATCAACCACAAATCGCAATACAACTGACCCATTAATTCCCTCGTCTTGACAACGAACTGGATACTGGAAAGTTGTGGCTACATAGTCACGAAACTTGGCTTCACCACCAACAAATGTTGCTTTTACTTGAACAACAGATGCCGGTTCTTTATCCCCTCCGCCTCCGCCAGTTGGACCATCATTGTCGTTCATATCTGGTAAAGTTGGATCTTTGATACCTTTCACAGTTTTATCGCTCGGATTGTCGATATCAGCTGGAGGTGGTGGATCTGCTTCTTCAGTAGTATTTGGATTGATACGCGGAGCTACATAAGCTTGCTGATCAATTTTGGGTTCATCCATTTTTGGTGGTTCTTTTGGCTTATCTGGTTCCTCATCGGGTTCTTTAATGTCTTCTACATTGTCAACCACAAACACTACTTTTTTCTTTGATTTTTGATCACCTGCCAAAGAATTTAGAATTTTTGGTGTCAAAGAAAACAACAAAGACAATCCAACAGCAATTGCTGTAGCCAAAATTACCCTGTCTCTGTAACTTTTTCTAATTTGATAAGCACCATAATCTCTCAATCGATCATTAAAAACCAAATCAAGACGAGAAGGTGATTCTGGACTTTCCCAGTTATTGGCAAATTTTGCAAATAAATTATTTCCCATGATTATGATTTTAATTTAGATTGAACAAGAGTTTTTTCAAGTGCCATGAATCCTTCATCTACAGGGAAATACTTCGCAATTTGAGTGATGAGCAATTCATCCATCATATCAATCATATTCTTGTAGGTGGCTTTTTCGTCGGTTTTCACCAAAACAACGAGAGTTGATTTGCGTTGGGCATCCTTAACTTTCGCAAGAACTTTGCTTTTGGCTGCAGTATCAGCGGCTGGAATTTTATCGAGTTCTTTCTCGTATTCCATAAGCTGTTTTATCAGACCAGCATTTCTCTCAACAAGTACCTTGCGAATTCCATCTTTTGAAAAATCTGTTTCTGTAAGTACTGTGTTTTTATCGAGTGCTCCATTGTAATAGAAAACCCTGTTGTTTTCGGTGAGAAGAATGGTTAAACCATTTTTCACCTCCGGAACTTTTTGGTTAATCGGATCCTTTAATTTTTCTGGGAAAATCATTCTCAATACCTTCGGTTTTGAGAAAGTTGAGGTTAAGACGAAAAATGTAAGCAGTAGAAACGCCAAATCTACCAGAGGTGTCATATCGACACGCGTACTCTGTTTCTTTGCCCGTTTTTTACCACCTTTACCACCATCGCCACCACCGGTTTGTAATTCTGCCATGTTATTTTCCCTTTCTTAATTAGTAGGACTACTTTCAAGTCCTGTGATCATTTGAAAATTCTTCACTTTTGCTTCTCTAAAAACAGCGATAATGCTTTGTACAGTTTTGTATGGTGCTTTACCGTCTGCTTTGATTGCAAATTGTATGTAGTTTGATTTATCGAAATCCATGTTTTTCAATTTCGCTTCTTCCTCACGCTCTTTGAAATCGTTATGTGCCTCTAACCTAGTTTCCAACGCCCACTCATAGAGTTCGCATTGATTAATTTTGGAAGAAGTATCATAAGGAATTCCCTTTGCAGCTTCTGAATAAGCAGTTCTCTCATTGGATTCCATTTCCATAAAAGTGCCTAATTCTCTGACACTTATACCAATTGGACCCAATCCAGCGAACTTTTTGAAATCTTCTTCAGAGAGTTGAGACAATTTCCTTGACTTTAAGATTTTTTTCAAAACCTTTATTTTCACATTGTTATTTGTGATGTCAATAAAAACTCGTCCTTTTGCATCTATCGTTGCAAGAAAAACTTGTTTTGGAATTTGAACCTCGGTAGTAGAAGTTGGAGGATCTACCAATACAGGCTCAGGTGCTCTGAAACTTGAAGTCAACATGAAAAACGTAACCAATAGAAACGCCAAATCCACCATTGGCGTCATATCCAATGCAGGCGTTGATCGAGGCATTTTTACTTTTGGCATATCGTTTTATATATGTTTATACGCATTCAATTAAAAAAGTAAATGAATTAAGCGTGGTTTGATTGGAAATTAGAAATAATAGAATAGCTAGCCTCATCCATTGCGTGAGTCATTGTATCAATTCTATTTGAAAAGTAGTTATAACTGATGATTGCTAAAGTTGAACCAATGATACCAAACGCTGTATTAACCAACGCTTCAGAAATACCCGTTGCCAATGCAGCAGTATCTGGAGCTCCAGCATTTGCTAATGCCGCAAACGCTTTAATCATACCCAATACCGTACCAATCAATCCTACCAATGTACCAATAGATGCCATCGTAGAAACAATTACCAAGTTTTTAGACATCATTGGTAGTTCCAAACCAGTAGCCTCTTCCAATTCTTTTTCAATTGCGGCTTTTTTCTCATCACGAGATAAAGTGCTGTTACCTGTTACCATTTTGTAGCGCAATAAACCACTCTTTACAACGTTTGCCAATGAACCTTTTTGTAAATCACAAGATTTGATGGCACCATCAATATCACCAGAACTTAAAGTAGATTGCATCTTTCTTACAAATTGCTCTGCATTTCCTTTACCGTTCGCAGCAGCCAATGTGATGAAACGCTCAATGCTTACCAAAATTACAATGATGTTTACAGCAATCAATAATGGTACAATGAATCCACCCTTGTGAATGATACCTAAAAGATTCTTTGGATGTCCTTTCTCTACAATTTCTTCTGGTTTCAAACCTGCACCTTCAAAGTTGGCAGGATCACCCATGATTAATGTGTAAATTAATACCCCTGTTAACAAAGCAACTAAGATTGCTGCTCCAGCGAAATAAGCCTTTAATACGCTGTTTCCCGATTTGTTTGTGTTATTGCTCATAATTAAATGTTTCCAATAGTTTTAAAAATATTGCAATTATACAGCCGTTTGCCTGTTTTTGCAAGCGAAGTGTATAATTCAGTGATGATTAAAAAACTTATTTCACAAACATTTATTGTCCGTTTTATCATTCAACAATATGCACTGTATTCTCTGATTATTTAAGTTCGTCGTTTTTATTTTCCTTTTGTCGCCTCAATTTTCCTCAAATTGATTCACATTCAATCATTTAAATACAAAAAAAATGACGCCAACCACAGCGTCATTTTTATGTCATGGATTGCCTACGATCAATAAGCAATTCATTGCATTGAAATTAAATTTAACAATTAATTAACATCTTGAGAATTATTTGGAGATGATTTCTTCTTCGTTTTGGGAAGTTTAACTTCATTCGCCTTACTGATTAATTTTGTCCTCACCTCTTTTTCTACTGAAGCCAAACGAATAATTTTGGTCATTGGCATGAAGCCCCTCAGTTGCTCTGAACAACTTTTAAATAAATCAACTTCCTTTTGTTGCAAAGCAATGGCGTCATTGTAATATTCCAACGCTTCTTCCTCAGACAAAGTTTCAACCGATTTCTTTTTCCATTTGTTTCTGAAATTCTTTTTTGCTTTTGTTAACTCAGCAATGTAGGCATCGTAAATTGGAAAAAACTGGGTTGATTCAGCTTCTGATAAATTGAGCTTTTGCTTGAATAATGAAATTCTATATTGCACAACTTCTGAAACTTTCTGTTTCGTATTGGATGTGTCTTTTGACTGAGCATCCAAAGAAGTACTCTGTATGATTAACAAAAAGTAAAAAACCAATTTAATGAATGTATTTCTCACAATTTTATAGATCGATGTTAAAGTCCCTCAAAAAAATTATCCTCTAGGTCCAATGTCATTAAACCTAATTTTTCCAATTCAACAGCGCTTACTTTCGAACGCTCTGAAAGCTCTGAAAATCTAAATGTACTTTCCTCTGAAACATTTGTATTGTTCGCGTCGTCCAATATTTCAGAAGCTATGTAATCGGCAGGATTTTGATACACTTGTTCCGCTAAAATTGAAGCGTTTGCCACCGTAGTTTTGGGAGAGGCTACCACTGCTTTGTCTATGTATTCATCAATCGCAATTGGTTTTTGAATGCTGTTCCAAATGAACCATGCAGATGCAATGGCCATCAATGAAGCAACAATCCCAAATATACTCGACCATGGGATCATGTCAAACAATGTTGGTTTGATTTGTTCAGAATCTTCCGTTGTTGCGTCCTCAAATTTTGGCATATTTAGAGTTCTGCCAGCCGATGATTGCTCATAAACTGCAACAGATTCATTCGCCATTTGACTATGTAACATATCTAAGTCCGCGTCTGAAAATTCTAATTCAACTTCCGCTTTTGCTAATATTGGAGTTTCAATTCTGTCAGTTTTTGTTGTTTTGAGGGACATTTCATTTGCCGACATTTCGTCATGGATTGCGTCTAAATCAGCACTTAAAAATTCTAATTCAACAGGTTCAACAGCAATTGCTGATTCCATTACAGATGATTCTTGAATTTCAATCCCACCTGTATTCACCGTTTCTGGGGTTTTTAAAATATTGCTTTCGATGCTCGCAGAATGATCATTGTTTACGAAAGTTGACTCTGTTATTTCTGGAATGAACGAAAACGAAAATGAAGGTACATCTTCTCCAACACCAGAAATTGCAAAATTGTCAATTTGATTCACCGTTTCCGATGAAACATCTAGCACATTCGTTTCATCGGAAATCGACACCAAATTATTGTCGATAGATGAAATATCCAATTTTTCATTGCTTTCATTCGATGAAATGATGTCTGTATTCGCTTCATCGATCATTGACATTGGTAATTGGCTAGATTTATCTAAAACTATTTCCGTTGTTTTAATATCGGAATTAACCGTTAAATCAATTTGATTCGTCGTTTCTTCGTGAATGTCCGATATTATATTTGCAATATTTTCTGAACTCAATTTTTCATCGGAATGAACCAATGAAATTTGATCCGTAATTGATTCATTGCTGATTGGCGATTGCATTTGGCTTGGTTGAACAATTTCATGGAAAATTTGTTGGTCCAAATCAAATATTCCATCTCCAGCAATTGTAATATCCGACATTTCTTGTCCCTCAGAATCTAAAACCAAACCTTCTAATTCATCATCAGCATTAAATTCATGCCAATACGGATTTGCATTTGGCTGAATATTCAAGGGTTCAATATGGATTTCACCGATATCGGAAGATGCCGATTTTTCGTTTTTAGTAGGAACCACATTCTCAATTACGGTTGACTCACCACCAATGGCTTGAGCTTCATCTTTTTCAATCTTTTCAGAAGTTAAAGGAAATCCAAACTCAACGGTTAATTGAACGGGTGCAGGTTTATTTTTCTTAGAAAAATCAATTTTCTTTTCAGGTTCAATGCCAATTTTCTGCACTTCAATGCCAACATTTTGCTGTATTCTTGCCGAAAGTTGATTAAAGTACTGATTACCAGCATTAAAAGGTTGTCCAAATTTGTTTTGATCAAAGTTCATTTGTTCCTCCTTTTAGTTTAAAACGTTAAAATAAATTTCCATTTTTTTCGTCGCATGCTGAAAGGTTGTTTTCAAAGCCGCTTCAGAAATTTGGGTAAGTTCTGAAATTTCATGATATGTCAATTCATCAAAAAACTTCAAATTGAATACCAATTTTTGCTTATAGGTGAGGTAGCACATTGCCTTCAATACCTTCAGAGCATCTTTCTGAGCATTTATAAATTGGGCACCCAATAATTCCTCTGCAAATTCTGGCTGTGCCTCATCAAAATCGATTTGAGGGTATTTACCCTGAAGAAACGTGATTGTTTCATTTGAAGCATAGCGATACAATGTTGTTTTAATTGAATCATTTTGAAATTGATTGAGTGACTCCCAAAATTTCTGAAACACATTGCAAACAATATTCTCCGCATCATTGTGCGACAATATCATCGCACGGACATGATTGTATATTTTTTCTTGATAGCGCCTAATTACATCTCTAAATGCAGCTTCCATGTGTTCTGATTTAGAAAAGTATGCGACTAATTGAGAATCATCCAAGCGAAGGAAGTTGATCGAGACTTCCGCTTTGGTCATGTTCTCTTCTTTTAACTTTAATTTAGAAGCATTCATATTTTTTGTGGTTGGTACTGCGAAGATGTTGTTGTTTTGCTACATTATATATAAATACCTCCTGAAAGGTGTCTACATGCCATGTGAATAGTGAGAAAAGTGTACTATTTTGTATACTCTCAATTGCAATGGAAATCACAATTCATTAAAATTCAATTATTTAACAAAAATTTAATCCAGGGTTAAAATTACTTTCAACCATGTCATCAAAATCGCTTTACTTTTGAATTAGCAATTCATAAATTTTGGATTGATGCTAAATGAGGATATTCAATTCATCCAAATTCAAAGGTATATTTGAAGCAGTTTGCGTATATTTGCAATAGAAATAAAAAGATTCTTTGAATATTCTTCAAAAAAGGTTTGAAAATGTGAAAAAAATCCTTATTTTTGCAACCCAATTTTGGACCAAATAAGTCATGAACTCGATTGTAAATAGCATTTCGCAAGAATTTTTAAGAAAAGACCTTCCTGATTTCAAGGCGGGCGATCGTATTA
>CAZYBT010000083.1:6381-11644 GCA_964645755.1 uncultured Rhizobium sp. | reverse complement strand
TACAAATCATTGTCTTTATCTGAAATACCATTTCTCACAGTGGTATTTGCATCGTATGTTAAACTTAACAGATTACGAAAATCAATTCTGTTTTTATTGTTGATTTTGAAGGATAAATTTGCGATCCCACCATTTTGAACATTGGTACCATATATATCGTCATTGAAACTTTTATACACGTAATTCGTACCATAGTCTCTATTTTCAACAAGTCCTCTGCTATATTTCTGTGTCAATGCATAATTCACACTCACCAAGAAACCAAGTTCTTTTTTACCCAGTTTAAAAGGTTTACCTATTGAATAGCTAAATCTAGGACTTAATAAAGGTTGCACATTGTGTATTTTCCAATCGTTATTAAATTTCTTCGTTTCGGCAACATTCACAGTGGCCGAAGATCCAGGTTTCATCGAATTTAACTCTGGAATTTTATGCGCAGTAGCTGGAATACCAATAAACTCAGTTCCTACCATTTCAAACGATTTCACATCTTGAAATGTGGTAATGGTGTTGTATTGAAAACCAATGGATACGTTTTGACTTAATTTTTCTGGAATACTCTTTGTGTTGATTTTAATAATTCCACCACCAAAATCTCCAATTACATCGGGCGTGGCAGATTTAACCACAATAATATTATCGAGTAACGCAGCAGGTATGATATCAAAAGAGAATGCTTTTCTATCGCTTTCTGTACTTGGCAAAGGAGCACCATTTAAGTATCCAGCGTTATATCGATCGAACATTCCTCTGATATTGGCAAATTTTCCATCCATAATTGTCGCACCAGGAATTCGTTTCAAAGCATCTGAAGTGGTTCTGATGTTTGTTTTTTGAAAATCTTCAGCACTAATAGCCTCAACCATTCCAGCAGCCATTTTCTTTGTTTCAATGGCCATTGTTACCGTATTTGCTTTAACTTTCTTTTTTGCTTGAATATCTACCCCAATCATTTTTTGTGTGTTCGACAAAACAATGGTGACAAAATTATTCTCAGCATTTACTTCAAATTTCTCTGTAAGCGTATCAAACCCTGCTGCAAAACAAACATATTCTGTAGAGCCAATCTGAACACTTACATTGAATTTACCGTCAACATCACTGAGCACCGAAGGTGTGTTTTTGAATACAACAACAGCGTCAGCAAGCGGCTTACCTTCTTCCGATAGTACTTTACCTACAACCAATGATGAAGTTTGTGACCACAATTGTACGCTGGCAAACAAACTCATGCATAAAATAAAAACTTTCTTTAACATACGGTTACAAAATAAGAACCGATGTATTACTGCATTGTTAAGGCATTTTTATGTTTAAAATGCCAATCCGAACCATTCGATAATATTCAGCGCTATACCTTTTACAATTATTTAACATTCAAGTCATGCATTCAAAACATTAAATGTTTTATGTAACTTTCAAAAGTTTGGCACGTCATTTGAATATACCATCATAAGAAAGGAGAACACATTATGAAAAACATGCTTTTACTCGGACTCGCTGTTTCTCTATTTGGAGCAGCAAACGCACAACGACATCATCATGGAAGAAACAACCATCATCATAATCACAATAGAGGCGTTGTTGTAAGAACCCACCGAGCTCCTATTCAAATTAGAGTAAACGTTGGTATTCCAGTGAGAAGGTCACCTGTTTGTCTATCGCCTAGACCAAGGGTAATACTCAACCAATGCAATATTTGTAATCATAATCGTGGTTGTAACCATTACAACAACGGCAATAGACATGGAAGTTATAGCCATTTCGACGAGCTAATTTATCAATTAAGAGATGCAAGTTTCGAAAGCGACAAATTAATTATTGCAAAACAAGCTGTTCGTGGGAATGCCTATTCTGCCGATCAAATCGGCAACATCATGATGGAATTTGGATATGAAAGTAGCCGTTTAGAATTTGCCAAATTTGCTTATGGATTTTGTTTAGACCCTGAAAATTACTACCAAGTAAATTCAGCGTTTCAATTTTCAAGTAGTATCGATGAACTAGACCGTTTTATTCGATAAAAAACAAAATAAAACAATCATTTCAAAGTTATAAGTATAATAGTTTAGTTTAGTTTTTCCAAACAAAGGGTAGAATTCATTTTCTACCCTTTGTTTTTTTATTATTTAATCTGAATTCGGCATTTTAAAAACCGGTATCCTCCAAGAAACACTTGATGGATTTACAACCATACCGAGTTTAGAAATCCCGCGTTGAATGTCTTTGTCCGACATAAACAATCCCCAAAACAATCCACTTCGATAATTCTCCATCATCACTGCAATTGGTCCTTGATCTATTGCCAAATATTGAGGCTTCATCCAATTATCGTGTTCTGAAAAAGCATCATAAAATCCATACCTTCCAAACAATTCTGGTTTTGTTTTATACCATTTTACCATTGCTTTTGTTGACCACAATGGAGAGTATGGAAAAGACGACAATGCAGCAGTTGGCGAAATGACACCAACATCATTCACGCTATCTGGTGCATGTGCCGCATAAAACCGCACTGAATAACTTGCGGTAAGTCCCCAAGAACTATCACTATATCCTTTAAATTTCAATGGATTATTACTACACCAACGCATATTCATCATGGTTTGATTGCAATTTTCTTCCCCATAATTACAATACCCATCCGACAAACCCAAAGGATTCAGCGCCAAAAATGAATAATGAGCCCAAAACAATGGACCACCGTGAGGCAGATTCCCCTGATGATGTAACTTTAAAGAATATTTATCATAATGTGTTCTCTTCTGAGCCACAATCCTACCTGAATCAGCCCAACCTAAATGGAATACGTCGGCTGAAATTGCGTGTGTTGGTGAACTCGCTGCAAGAACATACATAATCAAGCACTCGTTGTATCCACGAACCCCAAAGTTCATTTTCCAACCATGGTTGGGACTCCAATGCCAATGCAAAACCTTTTTTCCATTTGTATACCAATCAAATTCCATTTCGTTCCAAAATTTCTGAATTTGCTCGATGATGTTCTGTTTGTTTTCATTGAGTGTACCATTGATTTTTCCTAAATGAGCAGGTCCAATTTTACCTTTTCGAACACTTTCAACCGGAATATTTTTTTCTAAAAACGCCTTCACGCACAACAAACCTTGCATTAAAAAGCTTGATTCCACCAAATCGCCACCATCATCATATTTTGAGAACGGCTTAACTTTACCTGTTCTTCCATCTAACCAATGTGGCCATGCACCATGAAACCGATCACAAGTTGCCAAAAAATCTATAATTTTACCCATTCTATTGAGGTATTGAGCTTGGCTAATCCACCCCCTATAATACCCAGCAGTTATGGCCATCACGCCAAATCCACTCCCGCCGGTCGTAACAATATGTTGGTCATTTTCTGGATAAATATGATCCATGTGAATTCTCTCAGGAGCTAATCCGGAATTCGGTTCTGCACCATCCCAAAAATATTGAAACGTGCGATACTGTACGGTATCAAAAATTCGTTTTTCGTCAGCGTTCAATTGAAAATTATACCAAGTTCTTTCTGCACCTTTTCCTTGTTTTTTTCCATAAAGTGAATGATATTCTCTCGGAACTGTTTTTTTATTTTGTGCCATTGCAATCAATGGGAAAACAATAAAAACGAATAAATGTAAACACTTAAATAAACGATTCTTCATTGATAATTAGATAAAAGTAAAGCAATTTAGCAATTGTATTTGTAAAATTGACAATATTTGTAATCCATGAAACATAATCGGCCACATTTCGTTTTCAAAACATGCATTCTGCTCGGATTATTCGTTAACAGCTGTAATCTGCTCATACAAAATCAAACCAAAAATCAGCATCTATTAAAAAATGAAAAAGAACCCATTTATTATGGAGATACCGCAAAATTTGACACAAATAAAGAATATAAAAGAGGCCTGTTTGTTTATCAAGGCGACACCCTGCCTTATCGAGAATTCAATTTATCGAGCATTTGGGAGGAACCACTGCCCCTTGTAATTTTTTTACACGGATCAGGTGAAAAAGGCAACGACAATTCAAGTCAACTTTCACATGGCAGCGAGTGGATTTGGAGGGCGTCCTATTCAGGATTTCCATGCCACGCCATTTTCCCGCAATGCTCTAAAAACAGTTATTGGAGCAACGTATCTCGCACCACCGATTCCTCAGGCAAACCACATTTTACTTTTAACGACGATATTGAGTCCACCAAAGCAATGACACTTTTAATGGCTTTTGTGAATCACCTGAAAAAACAATCGTATATCGATACAACAAGAATTTATATTGGCGGACTTTCGATGGGCGGTATGGGAACCATTGAAATCATGAAGCGAATGCCAAAAACCTTTGCAGCGGCATTTCCAATTTGTGGTGGAGGAAAAATAACCAACTTGAAAGAATTGAAACATTCTCATTGGTGGTTTTTTCACGGTCTCAAAGACGACATTGTGCCTCCAATTTGCAGTATAGAAATTGCAAATCAATTGAAAAATGCAGGTATTAATACCAAAATCACCTTATTTCCCAATGCAAATCACAACAGCTGGGATTCTGCATTTGCAGAACCTGAACTTTTGCCTTGGATGTTTCAACAAAAACTTAAATAAACCCAAATGCTTAATATACAATATTTTAATCAAAATTCCAAATATCTTAGGCTGTTGTTGTTTAGCGCGATGATTATCAACGGCCTATTCAATCAAACAATTGCCCAAAATGTAAAGTCTCAAATAATCAATGGCAACCAAATAGAGGTTACAACTCCAGAATTTCAATTAATCATTCAAGCTATCTCATTGAATCAAAATGCACAGGTAGACATGCTTGAATTCACCTATTTACCCAGCAAAAACAAAACTAGTTGGCACCATTCATACACGGTTTCTTCCGACCAAAGAGCTGAACTTTTAAAAAACAAGTTACCAGCAATTCAAGTCAAAAAAGGCGGAAATACTCCAACTACAGAATTGTATTTCCTAGATAAATACATCATTGAATTGGAAACCAATCCTTTCCATTTGGCTGTGCGTGAAATCGATTTTAAAAACTCCACCAAAGATTTGAACAATCAATATGCCAACTCTTCTGTCATTTTGAGAGACAATATTTCATTACCTTGGGTGAATGAAGATCATAAAATCAGTAAAAACTTCGAAATTCAGGAAGATTATTTTATTGGTCTTGGCGAAAAAACGGGTCCTGTAAACAAAAAAGGAAACGCTTATACCATGTGGAATTCGGATGTTCCGGCATATGGTTTGGA
>CAZYBT010000083.1:0-6371 GCA_964645755.1 uncultured Rhizobium sp. | reverse complement strand
GACCCCCTGTATGTTTCTATCCCATTTTATATTGGGGGAAATAACGCTTTCAATTATGGAGTTTATGTAGATCATTCAAGCAAGAGCTACTTCAACTTTGGTGCGGCTTGCGACTACAGTTCTATTTCTGTTGAAGACGATCATTTAAGGTATTACGTCATTCTCGGCCATTCAATTTCCGACATAAGTTCTAAATACAGAGCATTAACCGGATATACTCCGTTACCACCAAAATGGAGTTTGGGATTTCACCAATCACGTTGGAGTTATAAAACTCAAGATGAAGTACTCACATTGGCAGCAGAATTCAAAAAGAAAAACATGCCCATAGATGCCATTCATTTAGATATTCATTACATGGACGCCTGCAAAGTATTCACTTTCAATCAAAATGCATTTCCGAATCCAAAACTCATGATAGAATCCCTCAAAAAAAATGGCGTTAATATCATCACCATTTTAGATCCAGGAATCAAAGTGGAAAAAGGTTACCCTGCCTATGAAAATGCATTGAAACAAGACTTATATCTTAAATACCCCAATGGCAAAAATTACGAAGCTGGGGTTTGGCCCGGATTGTGCAATTTCCCTGACTTTACAAATCCCAAAGCACGCAATTGGTGGAGTAATTCTGTAAAATTCTATACCGATTTAGGGATTTCTGGTTTGTGGAACGACATGAATGAGCCAGCGGCTTGGGGGAAGGAAGTGCCGAGTTATATTCGTTTTAATCGTGAGGGACATTTGAGCAACCTCACGCAAAACAGAAACATTTATGGAATGCAAATGGCTCGAGCAACAAGAGAAGGAGCTGAAAAGTTGCTCAACAAAAGGGTTTTCACACTTACAAGGGCCGGTTTTGCCGGAATACAAAAATATGCTGCCGTTTGGACTGGCGACAATGTTGCCACTGATGACCATATGATGTTGAGCTTCAAAATGCTCGCCAATATGTCGTTGTGCGGCGTAGATTTTGTGGGTGCCGATGTTGGAGGATTTATGAACCCTGCCACCCCAGAACTTTTTACCAGGTGGATGTCCATTGCCGCTTTTACCCCTTTTTACCGTGCCCACAAAATGATTGACATGCCAACTTCTGAGCCTTGGTGCTACGGCGACATCAATACGGAAATCAACCGTTATTACATGCAGCTTCGTTACAGACTCATGCCATACATTTATAGTGCCATGCAACAGAATGAAAGTCCAGTTTTAAAATCCATGGCCTATTATTCCAATTTGTCGCCATTCAATTATTCCCAAGCATTTTCAGACAAATTTGAAAGTCAATTTGTTTTGGGAAATGGGTTATTAATAGCGCCGGTGAGAAGCACTGCAAAGAGCACGGAAGTATTTTTGCCAACATTACCATCTTCAAACCATTGGTATTCAATCTACAGCGACCAAAAACTTTCGAGCAATAAAACTCATTTTGTCAATGCGGGCATGGTCCAATTGCCAATTTATGTTCATGCAGGAGCTATTTTGCCAGAAATTGTCCCTCAAAAAATAGAAAATACACAAAGTAAATCCGACACCATTAATTTCCATATTTACTACAACAATGTTGGTCTTTACGAGGGATATTTATACGAAGACGATGGGATTTCCCTCAATCACAAAGACATCCCTAAAGGTCAAATTCGCATTTTCGGAAATGCAAAAGATCAAGATATTACCTTCAAAATTGAAAAATCAAATGGGTTTGAATTCCCGTATAAAACCATTCAATTTGTGGTACACGGGCTTCCAGAAAGCAAAGCAAGCAACATCGATGACAGCCCAAAGCCACATATTTTCGAGGTAAAAAACGAAGTTTTTGTTGCGAATTCTGCAAAAGTTACGGAAACAAATATTCCGCATTTTGCGATAAAACAAGATTTGTATAAAATTGAAAGAGTCACAAAAACAGAACAACCAATTTACAAATTTTGCGTGAGTATGCCATCAGAAACTTTTCATTTCAAAATCAAATAACCATGTCAATACATCATTTCAAAGGACACATAGAGTGGACAGGAAACAATGGTAACGGAACAACTGCATACGATGCATATTCGAGAGACCACCTCATAAAATCTCCAGGAAAAATTGAAATTCTTGGTTCGGCAGATCCTGCATTTTTAGGAGATGGAACCAGAATTAACCCAGAAGATTCTCTACTTAATGCACTTTCGGCATGCCATATGTTGTGGTATTTCCACCTCTGTGCCGACGCTGGGGTAAATGTGATTGAATATACCGACAGCTATTCAGGAACACTCACCATAGAAAACGGATCTGGGAAAATTACTGAGGTAACATTAAATCCGATTGTCACCATTTCTTCTGAGTCGGATGAAGCCTTGGCCTTAGAACTGCATCACAAAGCCAATGAAAAATGTTTCATTGCCAACTCGGTGAATTTCCCTGTGAAACATTCGGTTGGGATAAAAAAAGCATAAAAAAATGCTCCCTAAAATTGGGAGCATTTTTTTATTGATTGTATCATTAATTACTGAATATTGATGACTGTTTTAAGCGTGGCATCCGAGTTTCCACCCACAGAAATTCCAAATTCACCCGGTTCAAAAACCACTTTCATTTGATCATTGAAGTAACTCAAATCGGATTTATTCAACTGAAAATGTGCGGTGTATTGTTCGCCTGCTTTTAAATCAATTTTCTTAAATCTTTTTAACTGTTTCACAGGTCGGGTCATAGTTGCTTCAATGTCAGTGACATACAATTGTATCACCTCTTTACCATCAATTTTACCCGTATTTTTAACATCCACTGCAACATTGATATACCCATTTTCAGTTTGTGTCACCATCAAATTTGAATATTCAAATGAGGTATAACTCAAACCATAGCCAAATGGCAACAAAGGCGTATTTGCGATATCGAGGTACTTGGATGTGTATTTTTGATTTTCGTCGAATGGACGGCCAGTTTTACGTGAATTATAGTATACTGGGATTTGTCCTACATTGCGAGGAAACGACATTGTCAATTTTCCTGAGGGATTTACAACCCCAAACAAGATATTTTTAACCGCTTCACCGCCCATAGTTCCTGGGAACCAACATTCAACCACTGCATCTGCCTGATTAAATTCGTTTTCAATGGTCATTGGTCTTCCGTTAAACAACAATAAAACAATTGGTTTACCAACTGCTTTTAAAGCTTTGAACAATGCTTTTTGTTGTGGCTGTAAATCAATGTTCGACATAGAAGCAGCTTCGCCACTCATACCGAAAGTTTCACCCAAAGCCAACACAACTATATCAGACTTTTGAGCCAACTTTACCGCTTCATTTATCAAATCTGCCGATGATTTCTTAGACAATTCCAATTGTCCATCGTGCTGATTTAATTTTTGACGCAAAGCCTCATCTTCAATCAAATTGCAGCCTAACGCATAGGAAATATTACTACCAAATCCAAGGGAAGCATCATTGCTTAGGGCTTGATACAATGTAATGGCTTTTTTCCAATCACCAGCACCACTCCAATTACCAATCATGTCCCTTTGTCTTTGAATTTGTGGTCCAATAAAGGCTATTTTCTTGCCAGAATTCTTTTGTAAAGGCAGAATATTGTTTTGATTTTTTAGAAGGACAATGGATTCTTCAGCAATTTTTAAGGCTGTTTGCTTGTTTTGTTCAGACATCAATTCAGATTGGCGTTTTTCATCCAATCCACGATAAGGATCATCAAACAGTCCCAAATTGTATTTAGAAAGGAGAATATTTCGGCAAGAACGGTCGATGTAATTCATATTCAATTTACCATCCCTCAAAAGTGTTTCAAGGTGATTCAAATACAATTCACCCACCATATCCATATCGGCACCGGCTTCTAAGGCTCTTTTTGCTACTGTTTTTTCGTTGCCCATTCCATGATTCATCAATTCATTGATGGCGGTATAATCGGTCACAACCATTCCCTTAAAGCCCCATTTTTTCTTCAAAATGGTATCCAATAAAAACGGATTGCAAGTTGCTGGCACACCGTTTACATCGTTAAAGGATGTCATCACAGTAGCAACACCTGCATTCACCGCAGCTTGATATGGTGGTAGATAATCGTTGAACATTTTGAACATCGACATATCAACGGTATTGTAGTCTCTTCCAGCTTCGGCACCCCCGTAAAGCGCAAAATGCTTCACACAAGCCATCAGATTTTCTGGGTTGCGCAAACTTGTTCCTTGGTAACCTCTCACCATTGCTTCAGCAATTCGAGACCCTAAATAAGGATCTTCACCGGCACATTCTGAAACTCTTCCCCAACGGGGATCGCGGGCAATATCTACCATTGGCGAAAATGTCCAGTTTAATCCATCTGCAGTTGCTTCCATGGCGCTTACTTTGGCCATCGTTTCGATTGCTCCTAAATTCCAAGTACAAGACAATGCCAATGGAATTGGAAAAATGGTTCTGTGGCCGTGAATCACATCGTATCCAAACAACAATGGAATATGCAAACGGTGCGATTTGATGGCTTTTTCTTGCAGTTTACGCACCGCAATTGGAGTAAAAGTATTGAAAACACCTCCTACCAAGCCCTTAGAAATTTTCTCTTCAACTCCCTGATTCACAACTGGACCAGTAACATCAAATCCAACAGATGGTAAATTTAACTGACCAATTTTTTCTTGAATGGTCATTAAATTCATGAGCGAATCAACAAATTGATTGGCTCTTGACTGAGCATTGAGGTTGAATGTCCCCCAAAATGTTGCGAAAATTGCAATAAATTTTAAACGATTTAACTTGTATATTTTCATAAAATTGCGTATATTCTCAATTTAGATATGGGGCCGAAAATCCCAAATTTTTCAATCCGGTCTTTACTTCTGAGCAACTTGTAAATTCTTCCCAAAACAAAGCCGATCTGTAGTTCTCAATCATCACCACAATTGGACCTTGATCAATGGCCAAAAATGAATTTGCAGCCCAAACTTCACCAATGTGAAAAGCATCCACAAAACCATATTCTTTCCAAATTTTATCTCCCAATTTGTAATAAAAGAAATCAAGTGCATTCATAGATTCCGCTGGTGTATACGGCATTGAAGCAAGCGCCGCAGTTGGCGAAATCTACCTTTTCTCCTAGGGTATTCTTAATCGTAATGAAATATTGGCTGTTTGGTTCGTTGTTTTGTGCTTGCACACAATTGTGCAGCCATTGTGTTAAAAATAAACCCATGAAATTGAAAAAACTTTTCAATCTCACAGCTTCAATTTGTGGTTGTTTCATCGTTTGTTTAACAATTTTATATCTTTATTTTCAACTATTTGGGAGCAAAAAGACACCATGAAAACAATTTTTCACTCCCAAACAGTTTGGCAATATATGTAATTGTTAAAAATACAACAAGGTTTTTTTTGTAATTTAAATTAAATCTAAATAAAAAAACAATAGTTAGTTTTAAAAATTAAAGAAAAATTTGAAATTGCAATGTAATGGTATTTAAGTCTTTATCTTTATGGATCACTTCAATTCCATTGATTTGCGCAACTGTGACATTCGGCCGATTCATCCAATCTAAAGTCAACTTCGCTTTATGCCCTTTAATCAAATAATTCAAACCCAAATTTAAAGTATTCAAAGTTTGATTTTTCAAACGGTTAAACTTTGAAACAGTCAAAGACACATAAGGCATCAATTGAGCTCCGTTTTTGAGAATATTTTGACTCATCAAATAAGCCACTTGAGCATAAAAAACATTTCCTGTACCAAACATTGGAACTGCGTTTCCAAACATCGGTCCCGCATCTTTCACCAAACCAATTTGATTTGAATTCGTTGCCGGATTCATAATACCATTCATTCTTAAGTAGTTCTTACCGTAATCTGTGTGAAAGAAACCCGCATAAGCATTGATTGCAGTATTATTTTCTTTATTTAAGGGCATATCCAAAAATGATTCAACACAGAATAGTTTCAAATTGTCATATACAGTATCTGAGGCTGTACCTTTTCTCCAAGTTGCATTCCTTTGAAAAATTCCTCCAACGGCCACATTAAAAACTTTCTTCGTTCCCAAGTAAGACCCGGTCATGTAGGGAGTTGTATGTCCCTCAAGATCAAAAAACTGATACATCAAATATCCACCTTGCTGCAAATGATGACCCAGCGGACTAAAAGTTGCATTTTTTGAGATATCTGGTAACACAGCACCATTGCTTGTGATAGGAAAAGGATCGCTCAATATGAACCGGTAGTCGAACTTTGATACTTGTCCACGAGCGTAAAAACTCAACTTACGGCTAAAGATATCTGTTTGATCAACAGTAGTTTGAGCAAAAACGGGTACATCTAATGTTGCAATTGAGGCAATAGAGGGTTGAGAAAACCTAGATAAACCATTTGCAATGGTG
>CAZYBT010000082.1:0-11677 GCA_964645755.1 uncultured Rhizobium sp. | reverse complement strand
ATTCTAAACGTTTAAGTCCTTTTACAACAATAGGAAAGGCTTCTTTATTTCCAATATAGGCTACAATTCCACACATGATGATAATCGATTATGCAATACCAAATGCTGATTTTACAGCAGAAACTGCGTTCAACTCTTCCCAAGGGAACAATTTTACGGTAACAGTTTTTTCGTTTTGTTTTCCCTTATTGTAAACTTTGGTTACAGTTTCTGGGTTACGACCCATATGACCATAAGCTGCGGTTTCCAAATAAATAGGGGTTCTCAAATTGAAGCGTTGTTCAATGTGATAAGGACGAAGGCTAAATTCAGGCATATCTTTTACAATCGCTGCAATTTCACCATCCGTTTTAGAAACTTTAGAAGTTCCATAAGTATCTACATAAACACCAACAGGCTCAGCAACGCCAATTGCATAACTCACTTGCACCAAAACTTGGTCACAAACTCCTGCCGCTACCAAATTTTTCGCAATATGACGGGTTGCATAAGCTGCGCTTCTGTCAACTTTTGAGGGATCTTTACCTGAGAAAGCACCACCACCGTGTGCACCGCGACCACCATATGTGTCTACAATGATTTTACGACCTGTTAAACCCGTATCTCCGTGAGGACCACCAATCACAAATTTTCCAGTTGGGTTGATATGATATTTGATATCGTCACCAAACAAATATTGCAAAGACGCATCCAATTTCGCTTTGATTCTTGGAATCAAAATGTGAATGATATCGTGTTCAATTTTCGCCAACATTTCATTGTCAGCCTTTAAATTATCTGCAGCGCTATCTGATGCTGGTTTTACAAAATCATCGTGTTGGGTAGAAATTACGATGGTATCAATTTTCAAAGGCTTGTGATCGTCTGAATATTGAATTGTCACCTGACTTTTTGCATCGGGACGCAAATATTTGATTTCGTTGTTTTCTCTACGCATTTCTGCCAACTCTTGTAACAACAAATGAGCCAACATCAAAGGCAAAGGCATATACGTTTCAGTTTCGTTTGTAGCAAAACCAAACATCATACCTTGGTCACCAGCACCTTGATCTTCAGGATTTTTACGCTCAACGCCTTGATTGATATCAGAACTTTGCTCATGAATTGCAGACAAAATTCCACAGCTGTTTGAATCGAACATATACTCACTTTTGGTGTAACCAATTTTTGCAATCACACCACGAGCAATGCTTTGCACATCTAAGTACGCAGAAGATTTTACTTCACCTGCCAACACCACTTGTCCAGTAGTTACAAGGGTTTCACAAGCAACTTTACTGGTTTCATCGTAAGCCAAGAAATTGTCGATGAGGGCATCAGAGATCTGATCGGCCACTTTATCTGGGTGCCCTTCAGACACCGATTCGGATGTAAAAAAATACGGCATTTTTGAATATTTTCACAAATATACAAAGTTCGGTGCTATTTTTATAAACAGCCTTTGTAAGTGGTCGATTTTCTTCACTTTGATGAAAAAAAATGGGTATCTTTGCAGCCTATGTTTGAAAACCTGCAATCCAGATTGGAAAAAGCGTTTAAATCGCTTAAAGGACAAAGCAGCATCAACGAGCTGAACGTTGCCGAAACTGTGAAAGAAATTCGTCGTGCATTGATTGCCGCCGACGTCAATTTCAAAGTTGCCAAATCGTTCACCGACGATGTATTGGAAACCGCTCGTGGTCAAAACGTAATCAAATCAGTGTCACCCGGTCAATTACTCACCAAAATCGTTCACGACGAGTTGGTACAACTCCTTGGTGGCACTACCCAAGAACTCTCAACAAAGGGTTCTCCTGCAATTATTTTAATTGCAGGTTTGCAAGGTTCAGGTAAAACTACCTTCACAGGAAAACTTAGTAAATACCTCAAAAGTCAAGGTAAAAATCCGTTGGTTGTAGCCGGCGACGTATACCGTCCTGCGGCACGTGAGCAACTTCGCGTGTTGGCTTCTCAAACAGAAGTTGGCTACTACACTGAAAACGAAAATAACAATCCCATCAACATTGCCGAAAATGCAATCAAATACGCCAAGTCCAACAACCACAATGTGGTGATTGTAGATACCGCTGGTCGTATTGCAATCGACAAAGAAATGATGGACGAGATAGCGTCCCTCAAAAAAGCATTAAATCCAACAGAAATTTTATTCGTTGTGGATTCAATGACGGGTCAAGATGCTGTAAATACCGCAAAGAACTTCAACGATGTTTTGGATTTTACCGGTGTGGTTTTAACCAAACTCGATGGTGATACCCGAGGTGGTGCAGCTCTTTCCATCAAATCTGTGGTGAACAAACCGATTAAGTTTGTTTCAAACGGCGAAAAAATGGACGCATTAGACGTGTTCCACCCTGATCGTATGGCTGGCCGTATTTTGGGTATGGGAGACGTTGTTTCTTTGGTTGAGCGTGCGCAAGCCACTTTCGATGAAGAAGAAGCACAGCGCCTTTCTAAGAAAATTGCCAAAAACAAATTCGACTTTGAAGATTTCTTGGGACAATTGCAGCAAATCAAAAAAATGGGTAACATGAAAGATTTGTTGGGAATGTTACCAGGTGTTGGCAGTAAAATCAAGGATTTAGACATCGACGATAACGCATTCAAAGGTATTGAAGCATTGATTCAATCAATGACACCTCAAGAACGCGAAAAACCTGAAATTTTGAATGCATCGAGAAAGCAAAGAATTGCATCTGGTAGCGGTAGATCGGTTCAAGAATTGAATAAGTTGTTGACCCAATTTACACAAATGCGTCAAATGATGAAAACAATGAACAACAACCGCGGTAAAATGCGCGGCATGTTTAAATAAGATCATGATAAAAGACCTCAGTAGCATCCGAAAAGAGTATTTAAAAGGAAGTATTTCGGTTTCAACGATGCCCGAAAATCCAGTTGAGGCTTTACAAACTTGGGTCAACCAAGCCATTGAAGCTGAGGTTGAAGAGCCTACAGCCATGAATGTTGCAACGATTTCACCAGAGAATTTTCCTACATCGAGGGTGGTTTTGTTAAAAGAAATTGTTTCTGAGGGACTTGTGTTTTTCACCAACTATGGAAGTACTAAGGGCAAAAACATCGAAGCAAACCCAAATGTAGCTGTGAATTTCTTTTGGCCGGCATTGGAGCGACAAGTAAGGGTACATTGCATAGCAAGTAAAATTTCACCAGAGGATAGCGATACTTATTTCTATTCCAGGCCTTTGGGGTCGCAAGCCGGTGCAATTGTGAGTCAGCAAAGCACAGTGATAGATGATCAAGAGAATTTAGAGGATCGCATAAAATCTTTAATTGAAAGCAGTTCGGAACTAAAACGCCCTGAAAATTGGGGTGGATATTTGCTTAAACCACATTACTTTGAATTCTGGCACGGAAGAGCAAGTCGCATTCATGATCGAGTGGCATACAATTTAGAAGGATTGATTTGGAAAAAAAAGAGATTATCTCCTTAAAATTAAATTTAATTTTGGGTGATTTTTAATATGAAAATGTTGAAGGAAGGTTGAAGTAAACTTCAACCCTCTCATCAACAAAATTAGGCAAGATAACAGAAAAGCATAGAAGCACAAAAAGGAGCAAAGTACCTGTTATTCTTGAAGATTTTACAATCTTGTTGTGTATATTACAAAAACGATGCCAAAAAATATTTTTTGAAAAAATAAAATAAAAATGGCTCCTATTCGGAGCCATTTTTTGATTCTAAGTCATTTACTTTTTTGACTTAACGTCTGAGGTTTTTTTTGTTAAACGCTTTGGACGTGACTTCCCGTAGGTTCCTTTCCAAAGCTTACCTCTTTTCGATTTTTTGTCGCCTTTTCCCATAAGTTTTTAGATTAGAAATATTAGAAATTGAATTTAGGTTATTTGTTCATTGCAGCATCTGAAAATCCTTCCATTAAATCGGTTGAAATTCCAGTGAAGCTGAATCCACCATCGTGGAAAAGGTTTTGCATGGTCACCATGCGGGTATAATCGCTGAATAAGCTCACACAATATTGAGCACATTGATCTGCAGATGCATTTCCGAGTGGGCTCATTTTGTCGGCATAGTTGTAGAATGCATCGAATCCACCAACGCCGCTACCAGCAGTTGTTTTGGTTGGACTTTGAGAGATGGTGTTTACACGTACTTTTTTCAATTTACCAAAGTGATAACCGAAACTACGCGCAAAGCTCTCTAACAAAGCTTTTGCATCGGCCATTTCACCATAATCAGGGAAGGTACGTTGAGCAGCAATATAGCTTAATCCCACAATAGAACCCCAGTCATTCATGGCATCGGCTTTCATCAATGTTTGCATTAAGCGATGAAACGACATTGCAGAGATATCGAAGCTTTGGTGCATATAATCGTAATTTGAATCGGCATAAGGATTCTTTTTGCGAACGTTTAGACTCATACCAACACTATGTAAAACAAAGTCAATCTTGCCATTAAAAGCACTCATTGCACCAGAAACCAATGCTTCTAAATCTTCCATTTTGGTCACATCGGCATAAATAAGAGGTGCGTTTAATTTTTTCGCAAGTTCCTCAGTTTGACCTACTCTAGCCGCAACTGGAGCATTTGTTAAAACAATATTGGCACCTTCTGCAGCACATTGTTCAGCAACTTTCCATGCAATAGAAGCTTCATTCAGTGCTCCGAAAATGATTCCATTTTTACCTTTTAAAATTTGATTCGCCATAGCAATTATTTTGATGCGAATTTAATTGTTTCCAAACACAAATGAAAACGAAATAAAACACACAATTCACAATCATTGAATTACAGTTATTTGTCATTTTAAAATTTTAGCGTCTTTTTTGTTTGAATATGTAGTTTTTTTTAACTTAATTTACACTAAATATTGTAGAATTAAGATGAAGAAAAATTTACTCTCACTTATTGTTGCATTGTTGGTTAGTTTCAATGTTTTTGGACAATTAACAACTGATAATCATAAAATTATCAGCAACATTCCTGTAAAATCAGGATTTAAAAAAATCACTGGTAGATCTGCTACCAACCCTAAAACGTGTGATACCGACACAAGTTATTTCACGAATTTATCAACTTCAATTGCCAGCGGTTCATATCAATATCGCTCATTAACTGTTGGAGCAGGCCAAGGACTTGGTCAATTTTTTGGTGCACCAACAACCATTACTGTTTCAGGATTCAGATTTTACGGGTATTTTGTTTACGATACTGCTGCGAAAGTAAAAAGCACTTATGTGCATTGCAGATTGTACAAAGCAGGTGCTGATTCATTGCCTACAGGTTCACCATTGGCTGAAAAGACAATCAAACTCGATACCATTCAAGGTTCTTTATATTTAAATAGAATCACAAGAAATGTGGTTTTCACTACACCGGTTGATTGTAATTTCCCTTATATCATTGCTATCGAAAGCGATAGCACTTCATCTAAGCCAGGTGTGGTAACAAATGCTTGGCAGTATGGTGATGGAGAGGGACGTAACTTGGCGGTTGGTTCTGTAAGTGGAAAATGGTACAGATGTTTGCAGTTAAACATTGGTGGCGTTTCTTTTGATGCTCACTTACAAGTTTATCCATTTGTAAAATATAAGTTCGGAACTGATTTTACTACGAACATCAATTGTTACAATGTGGTTGATACCCTCCGTTTCACAAACCAACTTAAAAACAATGTATCTGGAAGTTTATACTACAACCAATATCAGTATTACGATGAAATGGGATATGGATACAACGATTATTGCCACAATTGGGTCATTAATGGTAGCACTTACATTTTCAATACAGTAAACGCCAAATATAAATCTGCATCTAAAACCAATTTAAATGTAGAATTGCGCTCAATGGTTGTAACCTATACTTCTGGACTGTGCTACGATACGACCATTAAAACGATTTACTTTAAGCCAGTTACACCTTCATTGTTTAAAGCAGCGAACGGATGTATTGGTGATTCTTTAAAAATGACCGTAACCGGCGATGCTGGGGTTACTCTTGCATGGAGTAAAAAGCAATCTGATCCAAGTCCTTTCTATTCTGGTTCATCTTATACGATTAAAAACGTTCAGAATCCGGATACATTCCATGTAAAATCAATCAATGGAACATGTACTTCTTCATTCTTAACAATTTATCAAAAAGCAAGTGCCTACCCTACCACTTTAACAACGAAAAATGATTCGATTTGTTCAAGTGCTACCGCAAACCTTTTGGGCAATACAGATGCTGGAGTAATCGAATGGTATACCGCTAAAACTGGAGGAAATAAAGTTTACACAGGAAACAGTTTTCAAACAGCTCAACTTTATGCCGATACTACCTTCTATGCACAAGCAAATAATAACGGATGTATTTACAAAGGCGGTAGGGCAACTGTGAAAGCTTTTGTTGGAAGCGCATACGCTCCAAGTTTACCATCAGATATCAAAGACACAAGTGTTTGTTTCTCATCTAGCTCAATTGTAACCATTTCAGCAACACCTTCAAGTGGAGCGTCTTGCCGTTGGTACGATGTTCCTGTAGGAAGCACACCACTCGCAACCGGAAACACTTACGATGTAACCGTAAACTCCCGTGGAACACAAACATTCTATGTAGAATCATGGAACGGAATTTGTGGAAGCGGTAGAACCGCCATCAACATTACGGCTGCAAAGGCTCCGTCTGTTTTCACCAAAAACAATGCAACCATTTGTTTGGGAGATTCTGCAACTGTTGGTGCTTCAACATTATGGGGTAACATCGATTGGTACTCCAGCAAACAAGGTTCAGTGGTTTCAAATGCTAAAACCTATACCGTGGGTGGTTTAACAAACACAACCAATTACATTTACTTTAAAACACGTGAGGAAAATTGTACAAGCCCGAATTTTGATAGTGTAAAAATTACTGTAAATGCCGCTCCAACTGTAACCAAAGTAACCAACAATGACGTTTGTCAAAAAGGTTTAGGTGAAGTTCAAGTTGAAATGGGTTCAGGAAATATCTATTGGTATGCCGACGAAACTACAACAGACGTATATGCAACCGGAAAAACGGTTTCTTTAGGACAAATGTGGTCAAACATTACTTTATACTATGCAACTGAGTCAAACGGCTGTTTCGGTCAAAGAACACCAGTAACTGTAAAAGCTTTACCTAGACCTACTGCCGGATTTACATGGACCCTTGCTTGGCCAAGAATCATCACTTGTACCCCTATCACCACAACTGGAATGTCTTTCACTTGGTATTGGGGAGATGGAAATAGTACAAACGGTTTACCAGCCTCTCATACGTATGCAGCTGAAGGCAATTATACTATCAAGTTAGTTGCCACAAGCACAACCAATAATTGTACTGATACAGCAGATATACCTGTTACAATTAGCCATGTATCTACCAAAAATATTAGCAACCCTAAGGTTACAGTGTATCCTAACCCTGTAAAATCTGGAACATCACTGAATATTCAAGGTATTCAAGCTTCAGAAATTCAATGGTTTGATATGAGTGGACGTAAAGTAGCTACCGAAAAGGTTTCTGAAAATACAACGATGGTTCCAAGTAAACTCAATCCAGGTTTGTATTGGATACAAGGAAGAAACAATGATCAAACGTTCAAAGCTTCTATCTACATTCAATAATCATCTTAATTTAAATATAAAAAAGGGGCCTAGGCCCCTTTTTTTATGGTTAAAAGGTTAAATGATTAGATGGGTTAGATAGATTCGTAAATCAAAAAAAGTGTTTCATCCTAAAAAAGGTTGACATTTATTTATGAGTTTCCTTTAACTGACTTACAATTACAAATGAATTCTTGTATTGTTACTTTTTGTGTCAACCAACCTCTAATTTAAAAATTAACAAGGTTAAACGGATTAAGCAGATTAGGGAGATTGCAAGGATTAGCAGATTAGGGAGGTAATCAGGCAAGGACAAACCTTAAACCCTAAACCCTCAACTTTAAATTTATAAGGTATGATCGTCGGAATCTTTAATGCCCATCGACATTAAATTAAACGACATCACCAAAAGCATAATGGCCAATCCAGGTATAATTGCCAAGTAAGCTTTGTCAATTACCAAATAACCTAAATTCTCCTTTACCATGATTCCCCAACTTGGGGTTGGAGGTGCCACTCCCAAACCTAAAAAACCCAATCCAGCCTCCAATAAAATAGCAGCTGCAAAATTTGTTGTTGCCAGAACGGTCAATGATCCCTTTAAGTTTGGCAAAATATGCTTAAACATAATGTGAAAAGATGAAAATCCCGTAATCTTTGACGACAAAACAAACTCCCTATTCCTAAGTTGCATGGTTTGCCCTCTAACCACTCGAGCCACCTCTACCCAACTACTTAAACCTGTTGCAATGAGCACTTGAAAATATCCTTTTCCTAAGAAAAAACTCAGCCCTAAAGCTATCAATAATGTTGGAATTGACCAAAATACAGTAATTACCCAGGTAAGAAACTGATCGATTGTCCCTCCAAAATATCCCGCAATAAGTCCAATCACCACTCCAATAAATAGGCTTAAAAACATTGCTAAAAATCCAATACTCAGTGAAACCCTGGCTCCTATGACCAATCTGCTGTAAATGTCTCGACCAAATCGATCAGTTCCGAGCAAAAACTTCCTTTTTTGAATAGAATTATTCTCAATTGAATCAAGTGAAATTCGAACATATTGACCCCTTTTTTCATTGAAAAAAATAAGTTGATTCTGAACTATCTTCGTTTTAAAACTATCCGAAACTGAAATTAATTCACCCTGACCATTGTCCCCAAAAATCCAAAAAAAGAATGATCTGTTTGAAACTCTATTTTTTTGAATGAACGCCTTGCTGGTTCCCGGCGATAAACTAGCCCATTCGGGCATAATTTGATTTGCGTCTTCCGTTTTATCGGGAGTGATTGCATAACCTAGAAATCCGAGCATTGCAAAGAATGCACAAACCGAAAATCCTACTACAAACAATGGTTGTTTAAAGAGTTTTTTGACCATATTGAATACCCTTTTTGTGATAAACATCCAAAACCACGATAATGGCCGTAAAAGCCCAAAGAGGAACTGCAACTTTATCGTACTGACTGTAATTATTCAAAACGGCATGGGCGTAGTACGTAATTAAACTCAACAAAATAAGGGTGGTGGTTAATTTTACTTTCAAAATTGTTGTTTCATATATAATTTTAAATGCAGTAGAAACAGTCACCAAAACAACAGCAAGCCACAGAATGAGTCCAATAAAACCCATTTCGCTCATGGCTGAAAAGAATTCACTGTGCGCATCACCCAAGTCACCCGAATTGGTGCTAATGATGGTGAGTTCAGAACTTTTTTGAAAAGGCCCATATTTAAAAACATAAGTTCCCGGTCCAAATCCAAACCAAGGTCTTTCAGAAACCATCCTACTGGCACATTTCCAACGATTAATCCGTTCCAAATTACTCGGATCGGTGGTAATATTACTCACAGATTTAACGTGTCCTTCCAACTCATCACTACTTCCTTGTTTATTTGCTTCCAGAGAATACAACAATTCGTCTTGCTGAATAACGGCATAAGTTCCAACAGCAAAAAGCACAATCATGATCCAAGAGAACTTAATTTTCAAGTTCAAGAGCGTCCAAACACCGAAAGCCACAACCAAACTCAACCAAGTGGCTCTTGTAAAGCTCACAATAATACCAAACGTAAGTAAAAACAACGCAAAAAGGAGTACAGGGCTAAAGAACACATGAAAATCGAACTGTCTCACATAAAATGTATAAAAGAACAAAATGAAAAACGCGAAAGCAATCGAAGCGGCATACATACCGTGATCTGGGAAAAATGGCCAAGAAATTCCATAACTCGAGCTTCTAGAAAACCCGTCGGCAGAATGCATGACAAGTGTATATCCCACGCAAACCAACGTAAAAATGGTGAAAGCCTTTAAAAACCAATGAATTTTTTGGTAATCTCTAAAAATTCTAATTCCAAAAAAGAAAAACAAAGTAATGTACCAAGTCCGAGCCAAGCTAAATTTAAAACTCACCAAAGGGATACTGCTAAAAACACTACTCACCCAAAGCCATATTAAATACAGGATTACAGTGAATACAAGAGGATGCTTTAATAATTGCACATTGAATTGTCCCTCACGATAAACATGAAAAATGAGTAACAAAAACAATAATATGTACATGGGTTCAGTTGGGAGGGACATTCCAAATCCACCAAAAAGGTTATCGTTGTTCACCGATAATGGGGCCAAAGAGCCAAAAAATAGCAATGCTTTTTCTGTATACAAGATACTCGCTATCATGGCAGTAGTGGCAATTGGTACGAGTATTACCCAAAAATTTTGGGTCACAATAGCAAAAGAAAAACCGAATGCCAAAAGCATCATTACAAACAACAGAAGGTACTTCTGTTTGGAGGTAAGCTGCAGAGGCAAAAGGTTCATGGTTTATTTTCTGCGAAACAATTCAAGACTCGCCAAGAAAATGGCAGTTGCGAAGAAAGTTCCCAACAAGGAAAGTATGATGATAAATGTGCGTTTAGGCCAAGCTTTTATTTCGGGAATAGTTGCTGACTCAACTGTAAATTTATGAGACAATGTTTCGCCAACGTCAACTTTTCGTTTTTCGTATTGGGTAATCAAATCACTTTCTTTTTCTTCTTCAAGTTTAATCAATTCATTTAAGGCAATGAAATCTCCCCCGCTAGCAACTAAAGTTTTCTGTTCTTCCAATAATTTCTTCATTTCACCAACTTTTCCGCTCGATTGTGCTTTATAAATTTCTTCCGCCAAAGCCCTACTTTGTTCTTCATAGTTGGTAATACCATTTTGACCGAGTTTACGCAATTCATCTTTAATATTTTGAATTTTATTGCGCTTTTCTTGCAAAGCCCTTTCAACGATTTGTAGGGCTGGCATGGCAACTTGATTCTGAACTTCGGTGGTAATACTATCGTAAAGATTGGCAATTCCATTTGCCAAATCGGCTGCCATTTTTGGATCTTCATCCATCACTTCAATTTTAATGCTCAGGTATCTGGTTCTTTCAAAACTAAAATTCTCTTTAATTTTATTATCGAGCGCGTATTGAGGGAACTTTTCTGTTTTGGGATCAATTCCATAGTGCTTCATTAAATTGAAGTTTCTCACCAAACGACCCAATAAAGTGCCCGATTGTAATATTTGCAATGCTTTTTCAGCTTCTATTTCTTCTCCGAATTCCAAAGGATCAGACTGACGCTGATTCAATTCTGTGAGCAATGCATTTGAAATTGAATTGTTTTTTGTAGGATAAAAAATATGTCTAGCGGCATATTTTGGCTTGGTAATGGCAGGATGAGTCAGTAAAACTGAAAAAACAATGGCACAAACTGCACTAATGACAAATACTTTTCTCCAACGCCAAAAGAAATTAACAACCCCAATGAGTGTAATTGGTTTTACTTCACTTTCGTTGATTAAATTTTGAGAGTTAGAATTGAGTTCTTGGTTCATGATAGTGGAATACGTTTTCAAAAATATCTAAACGTAACGAGTATCTAATGTATTTCATGAGAAATATTTAGATTATCCACATTTTTTTTCGTTTTTACTCAAAAATCGAAGAATTTTAGGGCCAAATCAATCGCTCGATCGTTATCTTGATTGAAATCTTCCGACAAATAAACATGTTCAACTCTAAAATTTTGACGTTGAAAAGTTGC
>CAZYBT010000081.1:0-11937 GCA_964645755.1 uncultured Rhizobium sp. | reverse complement strand
CATCTTTCAACATTCCACTTCCTACTCCACCTGCATTGGCATGAAGCATCGACAATTGTTTGATTGCCTCACTTTCACACTGCATTGGATGACAAGTATCCTTGTGCGTCAATTTCACATTGTTACATTGTGGAATTTTAGCATAGTATAATTCACGGAAACGCTTGTAGTTGATGAAATAATCGAATCCCATCTTCAACGGAGCAGCCGGTTTTCTCTTGAATGAATCCAAAATTTTTGGTTTCTCACCTTTTGCCAATCTGATTTTTAACAAATTCATTGGCAACGTATCTTTTTTCAAGAACACGGTAAACTGGAATGTTACACTATCGGTTTTGCTCTTAATCTTGATGATTGTTTTAGGTTTCAATGAGATGGTTTGTGGACCAACTTTCAAAACACCACCCACATACACCGAATCACCAGCATCTATTTTCATATCTACATTGTCTTCAATGTAACGCTCACCAACACCCCTCAAACCTTTGTCCCTCAACATATTGGTAGTTTTATTACCAACATACTGAGTTTGTTGCTGCGTAATTAAATCACCCATTGAGTTTGGCACCGTAATGATTGAATCTTGAATGATATAGAAAATACTGTCTGGATAAATATTTGTTCTCTTACACAAACCATTGCTATCGATGAAAATTGCATCTTCCATTGGCGCATTTTTGAAATCCGACAACATGATCAAATCCCATGATCTATAATAATGATTTGGTGTTGAATCGCGCGAAAATGCACAATTCACATTTACATTCTTATTCGCTTTTGTATCTGTGGTACATTTTGGCGCATAGTTGTCACCAAAATCCCACAAACGAGTTGCGCATACACGCTCACGCTTCAACGCATCAAATGTTCCACCCGGAGCTTCGGTTCCTTGGTATTTAGACTTGATACCATGAGTATTCACCGCATCGCGCAATGGCTTTTGCCAAATTTGCTTTGGATTTTTCTTTGTTAATGGATCATTCCATTGGAAATTATGTCCCAATGCACTCGTACCATTTTTATAGAAAGTACTATCATCATCTGTGAAATTTCTATCGTTGTGGTAGAAAGTAGAAAGGTTCTTTCTAAAATGAACCGTATCCATCACGTCTTTCGGACATTGGAATGTCTCATAATCCGCCACCCTTTGGAAGGCTGACTCGATAGCCGACGATGGTCCCAAAATGATGATGGTATCAAATGCAGTTTTATCACCACAAATTGGATGCTTGTAAGTTAATTTAATGAGGAAAGGACCAAGGCCTGTGAAAGCATGTTCAGGAGACCATGTTTTATTATTTACGTTTTGAGGACCTGAGTTGGGATCACCAAAATTCCACAATAAGCCAGTAGCACCTGAGGGAATTTCATCTACTGAAAATTTGATATTCGGAGCAGAGATACACGTTGAATCCTTATCCTGATTATTCTCGCGATTGCCTTGAACACAGTAGCTGTTGCGGTCATCTTAAATGAATCAACACAACCATCTACAGTTTGAATCACCATTCTTGAGTTGTAAACTCCTTGACCAAAAAACCAATGCGTTTTATCTGGACCCCAAGTGGTATCTACTGAACCGTCTCCCCAATACCAAGTTATCTTTTTAACATACTTTTTATCAATGGAACTAATGTTTTTTACAATTGCCTGAACAGAATCGCAGGCTACTGGTTTATTACTTGTAAACATTGCGCCAATTTTTTCTCTCACTTTTACAGCACCAACCAATAAAGTTGTATCCTGACAACCATTTTCATCCGTCGATTCTATAAACAAATTGAAAGAACCACCACGTTGATCTTTGATAGAGAAACAGAATCTGTTTGGCATTGTTGTAGGTGGCATTGTGTATTCAAACAACTGACCATCGGAAATAACATATTTAATGTTTTTGATTTTCGCACCATTAGAATTCGCGGTACTGTCATCAAAACAAAATAGGTTTTTCTCAAAACACTGCTCTTTCAAATTCACCAATCGAATGTTGATGTTTGGTCTTTCTTTGATCGTTAAATTCAACGTCGCAGTACATTTTGTACCGTTGATAGTTGTAATGTAAGTGATCTTGGCCGCACCGGCTTTTTGAAATGCGTAATTCACAATTCTTTGACCAGTACTTGTAAACTTAGCCCCTGTTGCGTCTTCAAATGTCCAATCATGTGTGGTTCCTGATGCAGAACCCGTGAAGGTAATCGCCGCACCAACGCAAGGCGAACCATCCCATGTGATGGTACATTGAGCGTCCAGCGAATTAACGCCGAAAAGCAATGTCGTGAAGACAATTGCCCAACTCTTGAAATATAAGGAGAATCCTTTCATAATATTATTTTTCGTACGTAAAAGTTCAAAAATAGGTTTTTTTGTCGATTTACCAAATTTCAACACACTTCCTGCGTTGTTTTTTGGCGTAAAATCTTGTTTTTCTTGTAAATGTAGATTCATTTTATTCAATCCCTTTCCTAACTAAATTGATTCGTTTATTGATAATCATTTCTGGTTCACCAGAATATTTTAACTTCAAAATCATTTCGTAAAAACCTCCTTCACACGGATTTATACCGCAATCTCCTTTCCATGATTCTAAACTATTTTCACTATAGAAAACCTTATTTTTTCGCATATCAAGAATCAACATGCTGTAATTTAAAGGTTCCGCAATTTGAACAAAATATTCATCATTCTTTCCGTCTCCATTTGGAGTGAATACATTTGGAATGAGCTCTTCAGATTTTGAAATTGTGGGCATCACCTCAACCCTAGTCATAGCACTGTCTACACAACCATTCTTGAAATTGACAATTGATTTCACGTAAAAATCTTTATTCAACCTCACCCTATATCCGTGCAGAGTTGTAAATTCTTTAGACTCAACATGAGCATTCACAAATGTCTCGCCGTCACCAAAATACATTTTCAAACTTGTCATTTCCAATTCAGCGTTGACTACAAATTTATCTGAACCAGAAACAGCAACATGTTCCATATGCATCATATTTTTACATGACTGCACCATGTTTTTATCTGTACCGTTAGCAAATAACTTTTCAGCTTCAACAATGACTCCTTCCGACGTTACACCTAAATTTGACTTCTTGTCTGAATTTTTATCCTGATCGGCAATCAGTTTTTGGATGTAACTGCTGTCAAATAAAGGACGCTCAGATTTTTCAACAGAAACACCGCCATTCAAAACTTGGGAATTTTGAATAGGCATAGCAACTTCCGAATCTTTGGCATCCATATCATCTAACAATGTTTTATGGTCCCTATCTTTAGGATTTTCAGATTTATTCGAATTATCGGAAAATTTATTGTTGATTGTGGCAACTTTTGACTGCTGATTGAATACAAAAACAGCTGTTGCAACCGCTAAAACGCCACCAATGATGCTCAACTTTGCAGATATGCCAAGCTTGCCAAACCAAATTTTTGCACCAACTTTTGAAGCTGAGGCATTAGATAATCCCGACAGTTGATCCAATTCACCAGAAATGTGATTCCAAGCAGATGTTGGTGGAACATCCGTGGCATTTGCGAATGTTTCACGAAACAACTCATCGATATCAAACTTCTGATTCATGTTATTGTCCTATTTGATTTTGAAGCCACTTGCGAGCTTTAAACATTTGTGATTTACTGGTATTCTCTGAAATGTTCAACATGCCGGCAATTTCAGCATGTGAATATCCCTCAATCGCAAATAAATTAAACACCGTTCTGTAACCTACCGGTAATTTCGACAGGAGTGACATTAAATTTTTTGCATGGATATCTGAGATTATATCTGTTGAAGAAGGCAAATCAAGATGATCATCGCTGAGGCTATCGTTAAATTTGGCTTTGCTCTTTTTCAAGATATCTAAACATTGATTCACGCAAACACGTTTCATCCATCCCTCGAAAGAACCTTCAAAACGAAAATCGGCTAGTTTTTGAAATATCTTAATCATGGCTTCTTGAAACATGTCTTTAGCTAAATCTTCATCATGAGCATAACGCTTGCAAATCGCAAATAACATGGGAGAATACTTCAAGTAAAATTGATGCTGAGCAGCTTTGTCTCCTTTTAAACAGGCAGCCACCAGTATCGATTCGTTTGCAGTTTCCTTGGATGTCATTTTGTGATTTCATGACTCAGATTTACAACAAGATGACCAATGGCCAAAAAAAGTTGCCCCGAGAAAAAATTATTTTCTTAAATTTTTGGCAATTGTGAAAGTGAGTTCAGTGAGAATCATTTTAGCATTACCATTTCTTTCGATTCCTCCAATTGCATCTTCTATTCCTTTTACAATTTTTTCTAAATGGGAGATTGGTATTTTAAGTTCATCAAATTTGCGGATAAAATCGGCTTCTACCTTTGACCAAGCACCATCTTTTTGGTGAAAACTATAAATGATGATCCCCCTCAACACTTCTATTCCATAAAGCAAAAAGCCTTTGAGCGATTCTCTTCCTTGTGCAGAAAGTCCTTCTGCCCATTTTACAGCGTCCCCCATTTTTCGCGTGTAACAAATGCCAATCACAGTGCGAAATTGTGAAAAGTAAGGATTCTCTGTTTCTTGGGTCAAGGAAATTGCTAGGTTCAAATCACCGTGCGCCATCAAAGCAAAACGCTTTGCGTGAATTTCATCAAGTTCATATTTTTCCTGTAAATAGGCACTCAATTCCTCATCCAATATGGGAGGCACTCTAACCGGCTGTGTTCTCGAAATAATGGTATTTAATATCCTGTCTGTCTTTTCTCCAACCAACAAAAACAAGGTATTTTGAGGTGGTTCTTCAATGATTTTCAAGAGTACGTTACCCTCATTCCCCATGTATTCTGGTAACCACAAAATCAAAATTTTGAACTCTGATTCAAATGTCTTCAACGACAATGACCGAATAATTGCGCGCAATTCACGGATTGGTATATTGCCTTGCTTGTTCTCTGCATCCCTAAATTTCATCCATCCCTCATAATCCATGTAAGGATTTTCATGTAAAGCCAATCTCCATTCTTTTATGTAATCTTTGGCCAAATCATCTTTTACTTTGGAGGGATAGGGGAAACTAAAATGCAAATCTGGATGTGTAAGTGAAGCATATTTCCGACATGAACTACACTCGCCACAGCTGTCGTTTTCCCCTCTATTGATGCACGAAACATACTGCGCATAAGCCAAAGCAAGAGGCAAAGAACCACTCCCGGGCTTTCCTAAAAACAATTGAGCATGCGGAATACGACCATTTTGTATTCCCTGAATCAACTTATTTTTGAGGGACGCTTGCCCCACCACATCTTTAAAAAGCATCAATTTGTTATTTTGTGTTTTCTCAACTGATAAACGTAGATAAAAAATGCAAACAAAATCACGAAAACAGCGATAAGCTGACTATGCGTTAAAACGCCTTCTATGATATAACCACGAGATTCATCACCTCGGTAATTTTCAGTGATAAATCGAAGAATTCCATAAAGAATTGCATAAATCAGAAAAATTTCGCCATCAAATTTCTTGTTTTTGCGGTAAATCAACATAAAAACAACGATCAATAAAATTGTAATCGCATCCCATAATTGTACCGGATACAAAGGAACATTCAAAGGATTTGCTGCCGATTGAGGGTGATCAAATACTACACCCCATTCAGATGAACACTCACTACCATGGCAACAACCAGCCATAAAACAACCAATTTTGCCAAATCCATGAACCAACGCGCCACCAACTGCCAAATAATCAAACCCAAACGCTACGGGAACTTTATTTTTTCTAAACCAAATAATAATCACAGGAATCGTAAATAAAAACGATCCATAGAATACAAATCCACGACCAAAATTTTGAAAGAATTCGCCCATATTCGCAACGTAATAAAAGGGACGTTCTAAAAAGTAAAAAAACTTCCCTCCTACAAAAACTGAAGCGAAACACCAGAGGAAAAGCTCACTTATTTGATCGATGTTGAGCTTTATTTCATTGCGGTTGCGATAAAAAAACAAGAACGCAAGAAAAACACCAAACATGATAAAAAAACCATAACTAAAAACAGTAAATTTACCAATATGAAACAACTCCGGATACATAATACAAATGTAAAGGAATTGAATTGAACTGCACTATAATTGTGCTATAATTTTGGCTGCAATTTCCGCCAATTCAGGTTGGCTTGGCGACAGTTTCTCACGAGTAAAATTCAAATCATTCGCAGTGTTTATAGGCACCAAGTGCACATGCGCATGAGGCACCTCTAAACCAATCACCGAAGTACCAATTCTCTTACATGGGATGGCTTTATGGATGGCTTTTGCAATGGGAGCTGTGAACGCCCAAAGGTCGCGCAACTCTTGTTCAGTTAAGTCAAAAATATAATCAACCTCCTTCTTTGGCACGCACAAAACATGTCCCATCACCAAAGGAGAAACATCTAAAAATGCCAAATGTGCATCGTCTTCATAAATTTTATGACAAGGAATTTCACCTGCAATAATTTTTGAAAAGATACTGGCCATAGATTTAGATAAAGATTTCTAATATTTCCAATTTCACAATACCCGCTGGCACCTGAATCTCAACGGTTTCGCCAACAGCATGCCCCAATAAACCAGCACCAATTGCACTTTTAATTGAAATTTTATTCTCCTTTAAGTTTGCTTCCTTTTCAGAAACCAACATATAAACAGCTTCTTTGCCTACATTGTGGTTTTTCACACGTACTTTACAGAGAATACTCACTTTAGAAGTATCTAATTGAGTCGCATCTATTACACGTGCATTTGCAAGCAGACTATCCATTTGAGCGATTCTATCTTCTAGATGCCCTTGAGCCTCTTTTGCAGCATCATATTCGGCATTCTCGCTCAAATCACCTTTATCTCTAGCCTCAGCAATTGCCTGAATAATTCTCGGGCGCTCAATGTGTTTCAATTGATGTAACTCTTCTTTTAATGCCTCTAATCCCTCTGGGGTAAAATATTGAATGTTGCTCATGATTGATAATAATTTTGTCTTGTTTAACTAAAAAAAAGTTGCATCAATGTGAACATTGATGCAACATTTATACAAATATAATAAATTTAGGAATTATTTAGATTTGCCTAAACCAATTCTAATTCCAAAAGAATGAGTTCCGCTAAACGGATTGGTAAAACGATAGCTGTAATCTAAAGAAACAACACTTTCACTATCATCATCACCATCGATGTGCCAATCGTAGCTAATGCCTGCAAATGGACCTGTAAAAGCACTGGTTCTTGCCTCTTCGTCAAAAATTCCTTCTTGATATGCAAAGCCACCACGTACCATTAACATGTTTTTGTAGGCATATTCCGCAGAAAGTGTGGTTTGATTCGCACTAAATGCATTGTTTGTAAAACCAAAACCCAATGTCAAACGATTGTCGTACTGTTTTGGATCAGAATCCAACTTCAGATCATAAGATGCTGCAATATTTAACATTGCCGGCATTTTGATAGCCGTAGTTTTTACTTCAATTGTTTTGTCGAAAGAACCATTTTGAATCATTGCTTTGTAACTCAATCCATCACCCGAAAAATCCATGTCGGGACCAATGTTTTTGATTGAGATACCAAATTTAAAATCATTCTTTTTGATCTTACTCGCACCCGGACTCATAGTCGTTGCATACTGCACACCAGCATCCAACACCATACCTGTAGCAGAAGCATCTGGAATACCTTCAGTGACCATTCTAGCGGTAATACCCGCAGAAATTGTATTACTGAAACTCTTAGAGTACGAAAGCGCAATGTTGGTCATATTTACACGGTAAGTACCGATTCCGCCATAAGGATTTGACTCTGTTGTAATTTCAATCGGATCAATACCAAATTGCATGATTTGAATACCCAAGGTTCCCGCATCATCATCTTCACCCAATTTCTGAGCAAATCCAACATTGTTGATACCTATACCAGAACCAGACAACCATTCTGTACGGCTGAAAATGAGCTCTGTTCTGTTCACCATTCTATCGAGTCCAGCAACATTCATAAACATTGCTTCAACACCCATTACAGAACCACCATTGGCCATACCAAATCCCGAACTACGGCTCCAACCATTAATGGTTAATTGAGCAGCTCCCGCTTGACCTTGTCTTTCAGGATTACCAGCGAACGCAAGATTACTCGTGCCACCCATTACCAAAGAAAGGGCTGCTGCATATATATGATTTAATTTTAATTTCATCTTGTTTAATATTAATATGTATCCAAATCTACAGCATGCATGATGCCATACCATCTAACAACTTTTTCGCCCAATGTTTTGTGCTTCACGTGAATTAAGTACAAACCACTCGCAATTGGAACGTTATTGCCATTTTTCAAATCCCACTGATAATAAGTACTTTCATCATCCTTCTTGATTTTACGGATTAAATTTCCCGCCATATCAAAAATGGTAATGGTACATTCCGGTGGCAAATTGGTGATTGTAACACGTGAATCTACCGGACTGTTTTCATATTCACTATAACCTCTGTAAGGGTTAGGGACAACATTAACCATATCCAATGATTTTTTACCAGCAGCTTCAGTCAATTTTGGAGCAATTGAAGCACCATCAAATTCATACTTCGGCAATTCATATACAGGTTTGTTGTTTCCATCTAACTCAGTACTACCATATTTTGTATATGCTTTTTTCACTCTTACTCTAATTTTCACATCAGTTGGAGGGATATTTCCCGGCAACATTTCATATCCTGGAGCCATATAAGTTGGGATCACCCAGTTCACTTGAGACAACATTTTGGTTTTCTCTGCAGTAGAAGGAGTGGTCGTACTACCAGCCGTTGTAGCTTCTAAACCTGTTCTGAAACGTGTAAAGTTAGCATCATCACTACCTAGGTATCTGAAACCTTGTACGTTTCTTGCGATACCATGTCGGCCTGTACCAAAAATATAGATAAAATGTTTACCACCTATGGCTGGGTAATTACCATTATCGTTATAAACATTGTCTGTAGGATTCCATAACATGTCACGTCCATTTTCACCTGCTAAATATGAATCTTCACCAAATGCTAAAGCCAATCTTTCGCCAGTCTCCAAGTTAATTGCGTATCCAGGGAACCAACTCAAACCTTTGCTTGATTCAACATTGCCAGACTGGTCTTTTGATGCACCCCAACGCATGTTGAATTTTGCCATTTGGCCTTCTGTACTATTTCGAACTTCATCATCGGCCATTTCAATAACCGGACAACGGGTCCATTTTGACTTATCTTTGGTGATAACCAATTCAAAACTTGTTAATTCAGACATTGGGTTCTGTAGCCAAGTTGCATTACCAGACCAAGCAAAACCATATGTATTTGCACCCGTTGTAGCGCTGAATTTTTCACGGGCAGTTAAACCGTAAGGAGCAATTCTACCATTCCAAATTCTTTCGAAAGCTTGACCCGGATCCACAGGAGTAGCACCATCTGCCATCAAGAAATCACTTGAATATCCGTCAAAAGTTGCACCTCTACCAGCGTTACCTGCACGAATCCAGTTTTGCCATGGGTTAGATGCAGGTGCTGCATCGTTATCTACAACAGCAGTTAACCACTGCTTACCATTATCCTCCCAATCCACAGACCAATCAATTAATCCATTCGATGGATCTGCTACACCATTTTCACCTGGATTAAATGTTTGGGTAATTTCAATACTCATACCCCAATCCGCCAAAGTTTCCTTGGTAACATTATTCGCTCCTCTTCTACCTTGAACAGATTCAAATCTGTAAGCCAAAGTTGTGTCTGAGAAAATAGTATCGTTTCCTAAATCACCTTTTTTGATCAACATCCACTGGGTATTTTTGGTAATAGAATCTTTTAAACCACTGGTTAAAGACGCTTTATTTTCCTTCATCACCAATTCAAATTTTGCATTTGGAACTTTCAATGGATCTACAACCTTAATATTCACAGGACCAGCACCACCGATATAAGTTGGTTTCGCAGCGAATCCATTTTTCAAGATTTCATCAACTGTTTCTTTAGTGAATTCCAAAGCATTACCACCATTACCACGACCAGCAATTCTTGTTAAACTCGGACCTGAACCATAACCTGAGTTCAATTCCGTACCACTATTTTCTGGAATTGGATTATGTGGAACAGCAGTATAAACCTTAATGTTTCTTCTACCAGCTAAAAACTGATTCGGATCTACTTGCAATGAATCATCAGCAAGAATTGCATAACTCATAATCAAGTAATAATATTTTTTGAAGTCAATCAAACGTGTATTTGAGCTTGTTGCAAACAAATCATTTTTGATACTAAAAGTATGTTGTACACCTTTGTCAGCACCATCTACTTTTTCCACAGGAATCAATTGAGCCAATTTTGGATCGAAAACCCTATTAATAATTTGACCTCTATTGTTTTTAACGTCGCATTGGAACAACAAACGGGCTTTATCAATATTTTCAAGATCACCAGTATTTACTGTAGCATCTTTCAATTGGTAAACCAGGTATCCCTCAAATTTATAGGTCTTATTTTTATTGTTCGCATCTTTGTATTGCTCAGTATAATTTTCAACTTTTGCAGAATTTGTATTCAAAAACTTCATTACAACTTCTTGATTCAGTTCTTGAAGTTCAATATCTGGAGCATTCGGACCATCCAAAATTTTAAAGTTGTTATTGAACAATGTTTGTGCTTTGTCAGAAGCCAATTGCAACAATCTCAATGAACCAGTTCCCAAACAAGCAGAACCTGCTCCACCACTTGTTGTACGTGCCCAAACAACACCAACAGTAATTCTTTGCACTTGGCCCGGACGCAACAAGAAAGGCCCAGTTGATTGAATAAAACGACGGTCACCAGGACGGTTTCCGGCTGATTTTTCATCCCAACATTCACCTACAAAAGCTGGATCTGTGCTACCTGGGAACATGTAATTGCATTGTCTTGAACCACCAAAACCATTACCACCCCATGTTACATTTTGTCCACCGGCCCATTTACCCATCAAATAGTTGTAATAAGCATTGGCATTTCTTGGGTTACCAGTAATAGGATCTGAAGTATTGTTATAGTACATAAAATGACTCAATCCCATTTGCTTACCTGCAGTATCAGTTGGACCTTCGAAGTAATCTACACCAACAGTTGGAGGATTTAATCCATATCCCAAAACACCTTCGTCATCATCGTCTCCGTTATAGCAATATCCCAAACCTCTTCCAACATCGCAACCAACATAGTCATCAGCATAGTTACCTAAATCGGCATCTACCCATTGTCCCATGTAACAATCATTCAATGTTGTAAAACCACGGTTAATGATTTTGGTAGTGTAGAATGTCATGTTATTCACCTCGTCATTTGTTGAAAATGCAAAAGCAGTGGTTTGACATTCGATACCAATTGGTTGACCTGTAGTTTCTGAGTGAATATTCCCTTTATCATTGTAAACCCACCAAATGAACATATCTGGTTGGCGATCTACTCCATTTTCAATAATTGGACGACGTTCATCAATTACAGGATGCTCACCATCATTCGGCTCGTATAAATTATTGCCATTGATATCTTTAAAAGGAGCCATGAATTCTGATTCTGCACCTAATCGAACTGAACGGTCTGAACCAGCTGGCCAATCACGAATCCCGTTGCTTTGGGTTAAAAATTTGCTTGAAGCAAATTCTTCTAACTCATCGCGGGTAACCTTCCACATTTTGTCGTACGACTTACAACGCAAAGGATCTGTTGCTGCAGTAGAAGTATCTAATGGACCTGGCCAAAAGTCAGAACCATTCTGACGATAAGTCATCGCTGCCAATTTCAAACTACCTCCATTGTCTTTACCACCAATCCAAATTGCTCCAGAAAACAAAGCATGTTTTCTTACAGCATTAGGATCGTTAATCTTTGGCACTTCATATTTCGGATTATTCAAATCCCACCACATATCACCGCCAT
>CAZYBT010000080.1:0-12286 GCA_964645755.1 uncultured Rhizobium sp. | reverse complement strand
TTTGTAAAACAGTGCCCCTTTATACATATGCTATAAAGCAGCACTTTAAAACAAGAAAAATTGATACCCGATACTTCTGTGTCGGGTATCTTTATTTTAATGCCTTTTCCTTGATTTTGATTTATTACAAATAACCGCCTGGTTCCCGCGTTTAGATGTTTTCCTGCAATTTGATGAGGGGAGTGTTTTAGATGATATGGGAAAGAGTCAAAATGTAGCTGTGGAATTGGCTGAAAAGCCCAACAATAAGGGAATCATTTTGGATTTACTAGGCAAAAGGCAGAATTATTTTTTTTAATTGTGTTAGGGCTGATTAATTTTATTGCGCATGAGAAGGGTATAAGTGGAGTATTAAGCTGACAATCAACCTTAAAATCTCAAATGTAAAACTGAAGAGAAATACTAACACGCCACCTCGCCTGACGCAAAATCCGTGTTGTTCTTTCTTTTATTTTACCGAAGTGATTTCTTACTAAGTCATCATTAAACTGTCCACGTAGCGAACTATATTTTTTGCAGTTTTTTTTAATTTACTCTCTATATTTTTTTATTAAATCAATCGCTTTTGATGTTGCAAAAATTGTCAAGCCAAGCAGTCCTATTTCAATGAAAATAAAAATCGTATTCAATTCGTCAAAGTCCCAGAGTGATAAATTGCTTGTTTTCAAAATATGAGTTGCTCTCGGTAAAAGGGAATAAAATGTAACGATAAAAATTATTGTAACAGGAAATGTTTTAAGAAGAAGTAATTTTAAAGTTTCTGCGTTAAATCTTTTCAATGCATTTGTCTGTGATTCTGGCGGCTTTCGTTGAAAAACTTTTTCACTTACCTCTTTCTCAATACCGTTAAATAGGAAAGTTAAAAAGACAAGTAATACGCTAATTGCGGAGAGTAGGTCTGCCATGGTTATGCTAATTCTTCTTGGAGTAAAGTAAAGGTATCAACTGCACAAGTGTACTTGCTTGCAAGTCCTCTGATTTTTTCAATTGGTTGAAGTTCTGGTCCCTTTTGGCTAACTATAGAATTTAATTCTTCAACTGTCGTAGGAGAAGTGCAAACAAATTCAAAGTAACCACCTGCTTGCGGTTGAGTTGCAGAGTTAAGTGTTTCAAGCAAAGTGTTTTTTATAAAGGGGCTGATTTTTGTTCTGTATCTTGATTTGGTATTTCGCAATAGTGTTCTGCTTTGTGAAGGTGTCAACTGAAAGATTGAAGATATTTCATTTTCAGTTGGAAGTCGGTTCTCATAAAAATAATTAAGCAAAAAGAAAAGTCGTTCTTGTTGCACTTCATCTGCTCTTGTCGGCAATCCTTTTTCTTTAAACATTTTTACATACTCCATAAAAGCCGTTTTGCATAATCTTTTCAAAGCGGCATCCACTTGAGCATTTGTCAAGCCCAAACAATCTTTGATTAGTGTCTTGTCTGAGGCAGAAAGTTCTGCGCTTGTAATCGTTATCGTTAAATCCATTGTCTATTTGTTTTATTTGTAAAGTCAACTTAATGTTAGCACTGTCGTCATAGAAAGACACACAACGGTTTCGGAGCTTGTTAAGGTAGTGATTTTAACCTTAAATGTGTCTGCAGAGCACGGTATCGACCCTTTTTTCAAACCGCTATTAAAAGACGTATTTATATTCTATTATATTCTGCAAGTTTTCTATAATGTTCACCAAGTGCAGTTAGCTTGCAACTTTTTCTTTCCATTGCCGCATTCCACATATGAGGGGCATCTACAGGTTTTAAAAGATTTAAACGGTTGTATTTTTGTAAAATACTAAAAATCTTAGTATGTACTTCAATCGGTAATGGCATACATGCGTCTCTGCCTTTTAATTCTGGTTCAAAAGTTGGGTCCAAATTGAACTCGTAACCTGCTACTGGGAAAAACTCCTTGATTTTTCGTAAATCTTCAAGAGAAATTGAAGGAGAAGCTTCTCTTAGAGACACAAAATTTCTAACATTTGTTTTAAAAATGGGTCGTTGCTCCCATCCACCAAGAGATTGGTCAATGTGAGCATAAATACTGCCTGGTGTTATATCTCCTAAAATATTTGCTGCACTACCGCTTAAAGCATCAACTAATAAAGATGTAAAAACACCACTGCCATTTTTTTCAGATGCGTATTGGTCAGATGTTGAAGCTGTCAAAATTGTAATTCCTTCTGCTATTAGCGCGTTCTCTTGCACATTAGGTGGATTGCCCGCAATACCTGAATGACAACTATCAAGAATGATTATTTTGTTGGTTGCGGGTGATTGGTTAGCAAAAACGAGAATTTCATTTAATGCAACGCCATCATCACCTCGTTTTGCATCACTAGCCAAAAGATAACCACCAGTAGATTCAATATGTCCATGCCCTGCAAAATAGAATAATGCTATTTCAGCTTTTGATGTAAATAATTTTTCAATGGCATCTTTTAATTCTCCTCTCTCAATAGTATCTGAATCACATGATGCTGTCATTAGTTTGCAGTCAAAATTTATTGAACCGTCAAAATTTCTCTCTAACATACTTTTTACACTGTATGCATCATTCACGCAACCAAATAAATGACCTCCATTCGTATAATGATTAACTCCAACAATCAATGCTATTTTCATGATAATTCTTTAATTGAGTTGCATACTGAACTATAATTCCAACCAATAATTTTTGTCGCATTATCTTTAACAACTTTTGAAGTTTTTTCAGATGCCCAAGGTTCAATAGCAATAATAGGTTTGCCATACTTTTGAGCAATTTCAATTTCAATATTTATCCATTTGCTATATGAAGAATAAACTCCTGCCAAAATTATTACACAACTGCAACCTTTAATTTTAGCATCAATTGCATCGTTGAGTTCTTGATTCGTGCCATTTGTATGAATAGGGTCATTTTTTGGAACCGAATGATTGTAATATTGAATTTTTCCTTTGTCGAGCATATTGATTATTTTGTCATATGCATCTGAGTAATTCCAGGAGTGGCTAATGAAAAGTCTATACATGATTATTAAGTGGTTACAGTTTTTAAAATTTCCTACAATTTGTATATATGCTTACTTCTAAACTCGTTATACGAGTATTATAATTTTCCTATATCAAAAGTATACAATAACATCCTAAATAAATATTAAAAAATAATCCAATTTTGGGTATAATTCTTGTATTTATGTTTGATGACTTAATAAAATACCATTTCTCACAAGCTTTTTAATTTTTCTAAATGAGCCATCATTATTTGAACTTTCTTGCGTATGGTTTTGTTAATTGGATTTGGAGGAAAGTTAATTAGTTCTTTTGTCTTGTAAATTATGAAGGTATTTTGAAACTGGAAACTGTCTGACAGAACTAATATTTGTTATTTTTTTTAAATTTAAATTAATATTGTCCCCGAATTTGTGTAAATAACGTGTTTGTCACTATTGTTTTTTACGTGGAAGTCTTCCTGTTTTATCTCTTATCTTATAATTTAAAATTTCTCGTTGATAGTCTGATAAACCATAACTTGGATTTTTGCCCCAAACTCCAACATTTTCCTCAATTTGTTTTTTTTGGAGGTTTGTAATTAAATTATCTATTTTGTCGTAAAGTTTCTCGTATTCGAAGGCGAGTTTGAAAACATCCTCACTTTTGATGTCTGTAATAATGAATCTGTGAATGACTTTATTTCTTTCTTTGTAAAGCAACTCTAACTCATCAAAGGTTGACTTTGAAATTATACTCAAATCTAAACATCTCTTGTAAATAGTTCTTTCCATAATTGGCTTATCTGTCTTTGCTTGAAATAATAACTCAAGGTCGATGCTTTCGTTTTTGTTTTTCAATTGAGAGGTCAGAATAATTGCTAATCTTAGCCAGGCATCAATATGGTTCGCAGTTAAAACAATGAACTCAATAGGTGATTCTTTTTCAATGGCTTTTGCTTTTAATTTAATAATTGTCGCAATGGCTGACATATACAAATCAAAGCGTCTTTGAGATAATACAATTTGTCTGAAAGGCTCTTTAATAAATTTTATGGACGCAAGAACGTCTCGAACAATTGTCAATTCAGCATCTATTTTCTTTTGATTTGTTTTAGTCGGTTTAACAATGTATGTCGCAAAAAAATAGTGATCATCAATTGCACAGCTAAATGCAAATAAATTGTAACCATCTGTTGATGTCAATTGTTCTGAAAAAAATAATTTCTTTGAATCTGATGATTGAATAGGCTCTTTTCTGGTTGAAATAAGATCTTTTAAATGATCATTTATCTTTTTACAACTTATCTGAAAAGTTCCTACAGCATTTTCATAAAAACCAAACGATTGTGGCGTGCTTTCATCTAACCCTTTATATAATGAAGGATTCTTATATTCCCATTTTATAGGAATATACATTTGAAATTTGCCTGTATAATCGGTATAGAGTTTCAATGTGCTTATATTTAACTATTTGCTATATCTCACTGAATGAAGCCATCCAACTTGAAAAATATACCCAAATAGAATTATGCGATTATCGTTAAAAAATATAGAAAAAAATACCAATTTCGGTATATTTTTTTATATTTTATTAGAATGGAAATCTACCATTCCATACCAGTCAATTTCGTGTTTGCTAAATGCTCCATCTTGAATTTAAGGTCTTTGCATATGTTTCTGATTACGGGATTTGATGAAATGTTCATTTGTTCAAATATTCACTGTTCACCGGGGTGTGTTTTGAATAAATGAGTGAAAGTAAAAAACGATAAATTTCAACAAGGAATAACGCGATAGGAAATGGTTCCACTAAAAGGCTTGCTAATTACGTTTTCGCAGTAGGCAATGCGACACATACTCTTGAGTATGTTTTTTGGCTATTTTTTTACTACGTATTATCATACGTTTTCATTCATCTTCTCATTAAGCTCCTTCAATTTTGCAACTGAAACTCGATATGCTCCACGCACATCGTCCCTATTAGACTGAATATCTGGAACAACTTCTTTAAATTCTCTCGGACGACCATTATCATACAAACTGACATCTAAAAGATAAGCTGAATATCTTTTTCCGTCAGATGGAGCGGCACTAGTATTGTTATCTATTACATGTAGAAAGCGTAAATCAATTAATTCTCTCAATATTTGTCTAACTGATTCTTCTCGATTTAAACTCTCATTTTCAATTAAAAAAACATTTGTCCTTTTTGTTTTAAATACAGTATCTCTGAGGTAATTGATATACGATTCAAGAATATTGCTATCATCTAATGAGTCTTTTTCCAATGCACTTTTCTTATTTACATAATTTTGAATAGCCGTTTCTCGTACATCAGGAACAGTAATTTTCAATTTTGTATCATTTAGAATTTGACAACATTTAATAAACAATACTAGAAAGTCTCGAGGGACTCCACCTGAAGCAATACATAATTGGTTAAAGCTTTGCTCATTAAAAATGTCCAGTATTTCTATTTGCGCACCTGAAGCTCTTATGGCTTCATTAAGTAGATCTTTTTTGAAATTTTTTAAGTCATTCCATTTGTCTAAAGTATAGTCCAAATCAATGTCATAAACATCTGCATTCATCTCCATGCCTATATAACTTTGATTGCTCTGAAAGTATAAATGGGATCTGTGTTTAATAGTACCAATTTTTAAATAAAAGTCGTTTGATTTTGTTAGTCTGTGAAAATAATCGACTAAAAATGGTTGTGTTTTCTTTGGAATAAAATAGAAGTCATCGAAAATCAAAATTATCTGCTTTTTTGAAAATTCAATTATTTCTTTAATGGTCTCTTTATTGATATCAATTGACGTCTTGAGTTCATTTAACTTGTCAATCTCCCATGAATGTTCGAATTCTTGTTCGAAATGTTCTTTTGAATTTGTTCCGAGTCCAGCTCCTTTGTATTTGATTTCTCCAGTAATGCTATCTTCTTGTTTTATAGTTTTTTTCTTTCTTTCTTCATAAGAATCTGGAGCCACCAATTTTGATTCTAGATCTTCTATTAATGATTTAATTTTCTTTACCAATTTCTTGGTTTTGAAATAATGAATTGGTTTTTTTAAAGATTCGTTATTTTTTAAATTTTGAATCAAATTTGAATAAAAAGCGGATAGAATTTTAATGATGATATTAGGGAATGTAATGTCCTTATAGTCTTCAAGATTCACATATACAGTTGTAATCTTATCATTGTTGTCTATTGTTTTAAGTAATGTACTTTTACCTGCACCACGTCTTCCAAATACAACATAATTTTGTTTTCCAACGACTCTTGATTTGAAGTTTCTTGGGTCAATAAATTTAATCCCTGAAACCTTGTCAGCTCTAGTGTTTTCTTCTATGTATGTAATTAATTTACCAAGTTCTTCTTTATTCATTTGGATGGTTGTTTTTAATGTATGCCAACTTGTTTATATGCTTATTTTTTCGTTTCTTAAAACGGCACTTATAAACATAACACAATATAGCAAAACAAATTTATTCAATAATCGGTCAAATAAACATAGGGGAAAATACCAATTTTGGTATTTATTTAATGTTTTTTATATAAAAACTACCATTCTTTACCAGCCTCTTTCAATTTTTGCTATGTGGCCCATCAAAATTTAAACACCTTTACATAAGGATCTAATTTCGGAGTCGATGTAATTTTCATTTGTTCAAATATTCACTGTTCATCGGGTACTGATTTGAATAGATGATGTGAAGTAAAAAACAGAAAATATTTACAACAAAATACAAGTATGAAAAATTTATTTTATCTTCGTTTTGTAGTTCTTTTTTGTTGCTGACTTGTAACTCAACAATGTCAAAATCTGATGAGTAGTTGCTCATTTGTTGCTCGAAAAAAACACGAAACTCAGTAAAACCAAGGGTTTTCAGAGTTGTATTTTGTTTTCAGTTTCTGTATCGGAAAGTAAACGCCGAAAAGCATCGATAAGCTTAGTTCGTGGTTTAAAGAATAGTCTTTGTTTTAGAACTATTAATCTGTTTTATTATTGCAAATTCATATTAATTGCAACGTTTCAGGATGTGTATAGGTTAATAATTGTTTAGTATTTGAAATTTCCGCTGCACCAATTCAGTCCTATTTTTCCCAACAGGTTCATTCATTAATCTTCGTTTAATATCAACATATTCATTTGCATACTTGTAGAAAATTGCACTTTGAACAAAGGTTGATAGCCATAACGAGAAGTCATGCAATTCTGGCATTTTATGTTGATAAAAGAGAGAATCACCTAATTCTCGGTTTTCCCAATTTGAATATTCTTGGATTCCCAATTCTAAATATTCTTTACCTAAAAATTTGTCTATTATAAAAGTGTTTGAAAAAAAGGTTCTCAATACCATTTTTTCAGCCTCTTTAATTTTGTTATTCTTAAATAACGTTATTGACCACTCAAATAAAAATATTGGGTATCCAACATCATCATTAAAATTCTTATTAAACCAGTTGAAATACCTCATTGCTCCTTTATAGTCCTGAAGCTGAATGTATAAAGTGGGCGGAAGATATCGAAGTCCTCTACTATCATCATAACAGCCCAAAAGCTTCTTTTCTGATGCTAATACACGCTTTATCTTTTTGATTTTGTTCTGGATTCTTTCAATTTGATTTGGAGTCATAGTTGTGTTAGTGTGATGTTATAAAACGGATTTTTTATCCCTCAAAATTATAATTCGTATAATACATGCAATTGTGAATAATAAGTTATTCACGCAATTTGCGATTTTTTTCATTATTTTTTTCAATTAAAAGGGTAATTTATTGGTATAAGTATTTTAAATTGATCAAAGTTTAAAATGAACTTTGAATCTTATGGGACTAAAAATTCAATATGCATCCGACCTTCACTTGGAGTTTCCTAAAAATCGGAATTTTATAAAAGTTAATCCATTACAACCTGTGGGAGATATAATGGTATTGGCAGGAGATATAGTTCCATTGGCAATCTTGAATCAACATGATGACTTTTTTTGTTATCTAGCAGATCAATTTGAGCAAACTTATTGGTTGCCGGGTAATCATGAGTATTATCATTTCGATATTGCAACTAAGTGTGGTGTGATTCATGAGAAAATTAAAAGTAATGTCACCCTGGTCAATAATATTTCTGTAAAACACCAATGTGTAGATATTCTTTTCTCAACATTGTGGAGTCAAATTAGTATTTCGAATCAATGGCAGATTGAAAGAAATATGAATGACTTTCACCAAATAAAACACAATGGTTCGCATTTTTCCTCGGAACATTATAATGCCTTGCATTTCGAGAGTTTAGATTTCATTAAACAATCTATGAAAAATTCTACCGTAGAAAAATTGGTCGTGTTTTCCCATCATTGCCCAACGTTCTTTAACTATCCACCTACATATAAAGGGGATTCATTGAATGAAGCGTTTGCTTCCGAACTTTATGACTTTATTGAATCGTCAAATATTGACTATTGGGGATATGGTCATCATCATTACAATACACCTGATTTTTTCATAGGGAAAACACGTTTAGTAACCAATCAGTTAGGATATGTAGAGTATCGTGAAAATTCCCTATTTAGTTCAGGAAGATATATTGATATGTCACTTAAATTTGAATAATTGTTACGTAAATAGATTTTGAATGTCACAAATATTTGTGATTTAATCATTAAAAACTTTGTAAAGGAAACATCAATAAAGTAAATTTAAATATCTTATGGAATTGGGGAATGGATTAAAACTTATCCTGGTAAACTGTCTTTTATAGTTTCTGGACAAGTAACTTCGCTGAAGTTAACTTCTTTAGCTATAATCGTTCCTTCTTTCAACGCAAGTGTAAAATCATCTAAAGTTAAACTGGAAATTACAAATTCCGTGGCACCTCCCAACGTTTTGCCTCCTGCAACCCATTTTGTCAAATTAGCGCCCGCTTCAGTTCCTTCAGGTAATTTAATTTTTAATTTTTTGGGGTCAGTAATTGTAAATCGATAAATTTTTTCAACGAATTCTGCTCCGTCCTTAGCCCACGAATCTGTTGGAAGCCCCAAAAGATTCTCAAGTTTATTGATTCGCTGTTGTGGATTTAATAAACTAACATCAGATCTTATACTATTAATTGCTTGTTCTGCATCTCCAATAGTTCCTACAAAATTGCTACCTAAACCCCATGCCTTGAATTTTGGCTTGATGTTATTCCAAGCCCATGCAGGAACCCAACAATGTGTTTCTGTTATGTCTTTTAATTGAAAAGCGCAGTATTGTTCCCATAAGTCTTTATCTTCGGGGGTGAATTTTTGTTTAATTTGATCAAGTGCCGCTTGGTTCTTTTCGAAATTGTGGTTGTAACCTATATTTCCCGTCCTTTTTTCTTTAGTTATTGCGGCCGCTTGTTTATGTAATGAGTGAGCAACTGAAATTTTTTCTTCCTCTGTTTCCTTTGTTTGTTGGGCAAATTTATTGAATGCTTTATTAGCACCAGATTGCATTAAATCAACTGCCGCTGTTGTGCCACCTATTTTTTCTTTCGCTGTATTTACTACAGAAACTTTATCCTTTTTATACTCTGATGGATTTGTTGTGATTTCCCCCGAATCATTATAATTTGCCATGTATTTTTCAGGCAACATATTTTTTTGATGAATTTTTTTATCCTCATTTGCTTTTTTTGATTGAGGATTTTCTATTTCAAGCATATTATAAATTTGGGGGGAAGTTAATTACGGATATGAATTTTTTTACTTTCATCACGAATTGTACCCGGAAGTTCCTTCAGTGCCATCCATGTTGGCTTCTGAATGCGTTGCTCCGGTAAGATTGGCGTAATTTAAATTGGCTTTCATGAGGTAAGTGCCCTCGAGTTTTGCATTGAAAAGATAGGCCCCCTTTAGGTTGGCCAGTTCCAAATATGCACCCCGCAAATTTGCGTTTTGTAAGTTGGCATCCTCCAATTGCGCCGACTCAAAATTCGCGTTTTGAAGGTTTGTGTACATCATGTTCGCCTTGATTAAACTTGTTGCCTCGAGGTTGGCATTGAAAAGGTTGGCTCCCGATAAGTTGGCCCCGTTCAGGTTGGCTTTGCTCAAATTGATGCCACTTAAATAGGCTTTACTGAGATTGGCTCCCTCCAAATTTGCCCCAGATAAATTCAATGAACTTAAATCAATGCCCTGTAAATTAACCCCAGCAAGGTTTAGCTTCCCATCGCAAACTGCGTTTAATTTGATCACTTCGGTTCTAGTTAAATCTGGTGCTTTAATCATGTTGGTGGATGTTAATTTTACTTAAATAAATGATAAACAAAGCTAATGATTTGAAGTTGCTTTGACAATCTTAAATTTACTCTTTCTTTTAAATGGATCTCAGATAGCCAATAATTGTTTCCCTTAGAATGTTCCATCGATGCACAGTAACTTTTTACTCCAACTTTAAGTTGTCGAATTTTTCGGACTTTAAGGATTCTAGTTTTCCAATTTGTGTGTTTGGGGCCGATATTATTTTGATGGTTTTCTTTGGGGTTTTGATGGATATTCTATCGTTGTAAATGGTGTATTCTGTTTTAAGATAATTGAATTTTAGTGCGTTCGTGTTTGCTGAATAAATGAAATTATTCATGTGATGAAGTTCAATTTTATTGGCGGTATCAATCAATGCATAATGCAATAAGTTTTCAGTCTTGATGATGCGCATTATTTTCTTGTTTTTTAATTCAAACGACAAAATAATGTTGGTGCTATCTACATAAAAATTCAGCATTTGGTATTTAGTTTCAACCATTTTTCCATTGATTAAATTTTGCTCAGAATAATCTGTGATGAAATCATAGAAATTCGATTCCGTTATACTTTTAATTTCAACAGGAATGTTATTGATTATTTTAAAATCAGAAAATTGATGCCAGCAACAACCGCTTTTTAACATTGTATGGATGGTTTTTGAAGCAGTATCCACTTGGAACATGCCGCAATATCCATGAGCAAGTTCCGTAAAATTTTCATTCAGTTTGAATCCCTCAGAAGAAGCCAGGTAAATATTGTACGAAGGGCCATGATAACAGCTATTTTGTCCATCCATTATGGCGAAGTCCTTCAGTCCATCGAAATTAAAATCGTTGTATAAAATGTGACTTTGTTCACCGTAAGGCAGCTGTAAAATATTGGCAATAATTTTATTTTCATGGGCATCAAATGATAACTCATCGGAAGTCTCAAATATGATTTGCTTGTTTGATTTTTTTTCGAAAATTGTGATCGAGCCCTTGCTGAAAACTTCGGATGTGTCGGAAAAATATATTTTTCCAGAATAATCGTCCGAAAAATTTTCTACTTCAAAGGTCACTTGACCAAAGCTTGCACATGAAAAAAACAGGACGACGAAAAATAGGGTTGATTGGATGAGTTTCTGCATTTAGATAAAATATTATTCGCAAATTTCACAAAGTATTACAATTATTGATTTTTAATTTTGCAAAAAAATCGCAAAATTTACTTCTTGGGGTATTTCCCGCAGGTGTGGTAATAGTACCTAGAACGGGCTTGACTTTTGTAGGCGTCTTTTTTGAGGGACACTGACTTTCGGACATGTCCCTTCCGGAATTTCCCTTTATAATCGACACTCGAACTTACATAACTCGATTTCGACGACCTCCTTCGCTTGTGTTTTCCGCCATTTTCGTCACTGTCTTTGCCGCCACAACCAACAATAGTCAGTACCAGAATCACAAGGATCCTGTAAATAACAAACGTTCTATTTTTGAGGGACATAGGGTGGGGGGATTACAAATTTGATTTTAACCAATTTTGAGTTTCAGCATCTGTACTGAATACCAAACAGCCTTTCATTCCTCTTGTCATGAGAGTTCTGTAAGTGTTTTTGATGATTAAATTGGCCATTTTATTTCCCTGAATTGGATCTTTTTTAATGAGGGATTTTAATCCATGGACACTTTTGTCACTGCTTGCTCGAAATTCTGGTCTGCATATCCATTGACCATTTCGAATTACCATGTCAGGGCCGATAATTACACCAACATAATCAACTTCTAGACCTTGGCAAGTATGAATACAACCGATTTGATTCACCGACTCTGGACTGATGATCCATAACATTCCATCTTGTGTAAGGTTCCATTGCATGCCGAAATTGTGTTCCGGAATCACAATGTCCATTGCTTTTTTATCTTTTTTTGAATTCCATGGCCAACAATATCCTGCCACAATTCGTGATTTGTTGCGTTCACTGTTATAAATATCAATTCTCTTTCTCAGATTATTTGGGTCGTCAACTATAATACTCCCCAGTTGTTGGACCAAAGTTTAGTGGTGCTAAGTTAATATTT
>CAZYBT010000079.1:0-12364 GCA_964645755.1 uncultured Rhizobium sp. | reverse complement strand
TACCGTTGTGAATTGCTTTCAAAATTGTATTTTTACACCTGATTCACATCTGAATGGCAGCGTATTCGAGCTGAAAGGCTGTTGTGAATTGCTTTCAAAATTGTATTTTTACACCTGATTCACATCAAAAACGCTGTTTTTTGTCACAGAAATGTCGTTGTGAATTGCTTTCAAAATTGTATTTTTACACCTGATTCACATCCTGTTGTGTTTAATACTTCGCTTATTACTAGTTGTGAATTGCTTTCAAAATTGTATTTTTACACCTGATTCACATCGATGCCATACCTTCAAGTTTTCCCAATTCGTTGTGAATTGCTTTCAAAATTGTATTTTTACACCTGATTCACATCATATCAATCCACAAAGAACTGATATGATACGAATTAGCGTGTGATTTTCAAAACTAAAAACACTCAATTATATAATCTCAAATAATTCAAATTGTTACTTTTTAAATCCTGTTAAAAAAGCTCAAGCTGTTGGGTAATTTCCTTTTTCTTAATTTTCTCCTGACCGAAAAATAATTCCATCATCCCATATTGCCTGTCTGTGATTTGCATGATGCAAACTTTTCCTTTTTCCGGCAAAATTCTCTTGACTCTTTTTATATGAACTTGTGCGTTTTCGTAGCTTGCACAAAACCTTAAATAAATGGAAAATTGAAACATATCAAATCCATCTTTCAACAATCCTTTTCGAAAATCAGCGGAAATTTTTCGCTCTTTTCGAGTCTCAGTTGGTAAATCAAAAAATACAAGTACCCACAAACTTCGATATTGATTTATACGATTAAACAAACTATTCAAACACAGGATAGATTATTTTCCTAGAACTCCCCTCAAAGCATTCAAACAATGAGTTGGTTGTGCGACTCATTGCATTTAATAAAGGACTCTTCTTACCATCAATCGCAACATCTATTGTAGCAATTTGAAGTAACCTTTGTTTGATTTCTGTATTTAACTTATCTAAGTTCATTCCTGAATCTTTCAATTCACAAACCAAGAGATCTACATATACCCTGTAGGGCTCCATGATATCATCTGCTAAACAATAAGCATTGTATTTATTTTTGTGAAAGATCCCCAAAATTGGCAACATTCCAGAACCCACAATAGCCCTTGCTGTAATTCCCCTCAAAATAGAATAACCATAATTGAGCAAGTTGTTTGGAGGCAATCCAATTTGATCACGAATAAATTCATTTTTCCCAAATAGATGATTCCAATAAAATACTGCTGCCCTAGATTCATGATTGAGAGAATCTCCTGAACGAACATCTTTTTCCCATTGATCAAATTTGGCACATGGAATCCCTCGTTTCAATAAGTGAATTTTCTGATTTCTAATCTTTGCAATCACTGTTTGTTGCCAAAGATTCTTTTTTAGAGGTATGCTGGCATTGATCTGATGTTTGATTCTCTCCGATTGCACACTATGAGTATTTAACGGGAGTAACATTCCACTTGGCAGATGTTGCTGATCACAAGTAACTATGGCAACATTGTTTTCAATGAGTTTGTTCATCAATGAATGGCTCACAGTTATTTGAACATGTTCTAGAATCACAAGACCAACATCTTCAATTGGAACTGACCGACTAGGAATTCCATCATCTTGATATTTCACCACCAGTTGATCTAATTTTTGACTCAAGTAAACTGGATTTTCAAATAATAGAGTGCGCTTAATCATTTACAAAACTGTAAGATTGCCCAAATTATCAATTTTTACATTAATACATTTCGCTATCCCGCTCAACCCTAATCTCTTGTATGTCAATTCTTTTAAAGCCACAACATTTTCAACACTTGTTTCCAAATGATGCCTAAAAAAATAATCCTTACTAGTTAACTTTTGTACCCTGAAAAGATTTTTACTAATTAATGGATAATTGGTTGGATTTGTCAAGTCAATTTCATTCGGGTCGAAATCTGTACTAGGGAAAACAAAATAGTCATTTTGTTTCATGGTAAATACAAATTCCCATCCTTTTTCATGTTGTTTTTTAACAATGGGTAATCCGGCATTCTTTCTTTGAACAGCCTCATAAAACGAAACAACTTCCTCCTGTAAATCACCATTTTCATCTCTGTAAATTGCAACATGATGGTTATTTCCGGTACTCACAAAGTCATTTGGAATTGGTTGACCATTTTCGTCTAATATAACTTGTCCCAAATGATCTTTTTTCGAATGTAAGGCTTCAACATTGTTAACCCCAGTAATTTTTACTGACTTGATACAAATACCTGCATCTTTGTTTAGCCAAATCGGATTTTTATCCAAATTCACAAATGCCTTTTGAGAGTCTCCGTTAAATTCATTCAATCTCTTTTTCAAAATCTCACGAACTCCCGCGTCAATTACTTTATCTATTTTTAGATCAGGGGCAATACTTTTCCGAATTGTGTATCCCTCAATCATTTGAACCGTTTTTACCTTATCCAAGGTAAATGGCCCTAACTTAGATTCTATTTTAATTAGATTCTTTGCAGGGGCATTTTTACCTGTAAAAGCAACTTTCGGATCTCCACCGAATTCATTCAATCTACTCAACAAAGCTTCCCTAATTTTCTTATTTGCAACCCTTTGAATTGTTTGATAATCCATATTGGCACCAATTTTTTCATACTTTGTTTCATATTGATGAATTTGTCCATAAACCGTTTCCTTGTGTAATTGCCCTCTTGGTGTAGATTGAATCTTTTCATTCACCCCATTTTTTTTCTTTGTTTTATTTTTATTCAGGGTAACTACTTTGCTTTTAGATTTGAAAGAAATGAATATTGATTCTAATTCCGTTTTTACCTTTTCTCTCATCTTTTCCATTGGGGCCTTAAATCTCAATTTATTGTATTCATCTTTTTTCAAATATTTCGTTTCAATCCCATAAATAGCACCTTCTTTGTTACTTCTGGCATTTAAATTATTCAGGTATTGGATATACGCAGGTTTTGTAAATGCTATTGTGATTGCGTCCATCGCATGGTGTCTGTGGTCATTTCTTTTTGACCAATCTTTTATTTTTTTCAATCTTTCACCATTTTTACCGATTTCAATTGTGGTCAAACCAATTTTATCATATTTTTCCCAGTTCAACTCTTGCATTACATCAATCAAACCCCAATCTTCTCTCAATCGATCGGTTATGGATCCTGAAGTTGACGTTACAGTTCTTGAAATCAGTAGTAATAATTCTTTTGCTTTTTTTGCAATGTATTGAGTTTCTCGAAGCTGTCTTTCAATAAAATCCGTTGGGATTTTATCGTCCGTCATTAATAATTTTTTATACTTAACGTAACCAATTTTATTGTTTTTCTTTAGATCTTCTACCCTACTCAAAAATTGGGCAAATTCATCTTCATTAAGCTTTTCTTTGAGGTATGAATACGCAGTTTGATTGCTTTTATCAATATTTAAATTTCTTTTGCAAAGTGTTTTGTTGGAAAAAGAATCATCAAATAACCTTGATTTGGGTATAATATGTTCAATATCATATTCTTTCGAAAACAATTGCGATGCTGTAATGTGTTCACCAGTATAAATCGAAATGTGGTTTGATTCCTTCCAAAGTTTATAGCGAATGATGTCATTTTTTGTAACCCTAGCAATTTTAAATTCATTTTCAAGAGTGCGTTTTATTTCCTCATTTTCTTTTGTGTTCTTATCTATTGAACTTTGCATTGTTTTGCGCTGTTCACTATTGGCTTTCAATTCTCGGGCCAATTCAATTCTAATTTCATCAGGCCTACCCATTTCAGATGAATTGCAAATTGCATTTACCAAATTGATCATTTGATTTAATATTTTTTCAACTACAGGATTTCGTAAAGCATTTTTCTTCAACAATTCAATTTGAGATTTTAATTCCCTTTGTTCATTCTCAAGTTTCGTCAAACTTTTAGAGTGATTATAACCAGCAAGGTTACATGCAACATCATATTTGGAACCCGTTTTAAGAAATGGTAAAATCTTACGAATAGCTCTTGCACTTAAACTTCCATAATCAGAATGAAGCTTAATATTCATGAAAAATGAAGCATAATTGGGATTTAATTGAAGTTTTTCAATGATATTTTGTTTCAAAATGTTGTCTTCTTCAGCAGAATACAAAAGATGCCAAATTTGAAAGTATGGCTGTTTATCAAAACCGTTTCCTGAAGTACCAGAGTCAAAATCCAACATATTTGGATCTAAACCACAGTGACCAATTAATTCCTTTAATTCAGATTCGAAAATTTCAGGAGTAGTTTTCCAATTTAACCCATATCCCTCCAATTCAAAAATTTTCTCTAGTGCTTTTATAAATTCAACCCGAGTTCTGTTCCCCTCTAATTTTGTAAAATTGATTTCGTAATCAGCATCTTTCCACCCAAAAAGATTCAAAACTTCTTTAGGAGAACAATTCTCTTTGATATTCAGAAGCCCAAATAAAGTTTCTTTTTGTTCAGAGTCGAGTTCGAATTTTTCTTTGGTAGACTTTTCTTCAATTTGAATATTGTTAATATTTTGCCAAATTCTAAATTCTTGAAACAATGGCGAAGATTTAGGGATTGTTTTATGAAATGGCTCAAACTCACAATGACTAATCAGATGTTTTTGGGATTTTAATTTCCTTTGATAAAAAATAGTAATATCTCTAACTTCTCTCTTCAATTCTTCTGTTAAACTCGAATTAAATTGTGATTGAACTTCCCATATTTTATCAAATTCATCTAAATAGTCTTGTCTATAAAAGACCTGTTTTTTTAAACGAGCATGTGGATTTGATTTAACTTGTTCATATAAATACTGACCTACTGTTTGTTTATTAAAGTACAACTCTTTACTTCTGTCACTTATTTCACCCAAATATCCACTTGAAGATGAAATTTGTGCATTTATTTCGGAAACTATTAGTGCAAAATCTTCTAAATCAATTTTCTCTTTCAGCGCATTATTCCTCAATTGGTATAGTTTTTCAATTTTTTCTGCGCGAGTTCCTTTGTTTTCAGAAAGTGCAATTTTCAGTTCTTTCGTAAAGAAAAGAGCAGTGGTCGTTCTATTTTTATCCCTGATTTTATCGTATAAATCTTGGGGCAATTGGTCTTCATAAAAGTTCAATTGTTTCGAAATAATTCGATTTAATTCATGAACTAAATCTGAGCGATAAAATTCTGGAATAAAGTAATTCTTATTTTGAATTTTAGCATGTACCCATTGTCCAGGAGTTAAATTATTCTCATACAATTCTTTTGCAATACTCATTCCATCAATGGCAAACCCTTCCTCTTCTGTTTTGGCTTTACGACTACTTTTGTATCCCCTTTTTTTATTGATCATGAGCAATACCTTCAGTAACTCATCATTGGTTAATTGAGTAAGGGCCGCTTTTGCTCTCAACTCATAAGTACTAAATGTAGAATTCTCTCCTACTTCTGCATACTTAAATTCAGGACCAACCAGTTTTCTCGATTTAAATATTTCAATTAAAGCTTTTCTCCTTAATTTAAATCTTTGAAGTGTTCTACGAGCACCTCTTGCAAGCGTTCTATTTGCATTCGTTGATATCGTATTGCCTTTGCTAAAATCTCCGATTTCATCTGTTGTTAATGGCACAATTCTAACTCCAGATTTCACAATCTTTGAAGTTTCATTTTCATTTTCAGCTTCATTTATAAATGCCCATCCAATTGATGTTGTTCCTAAATCCAAACCAAGTATTTTTTTCATTTTTTTGTATTTTCTAACTTTTATCTATATTTGCATTACAATTTTGAAGCAATTCACAATAAGGATTATTCCGTTGTGAAAACATTTTAGGCGGGGTTTCTCGCCTTTTTTTTGCTCAATTCTCGAATATATCATTTATTCAATCATGTTACAAGTTCATATTGATTAGCCCCACATTTATTTTGGTAAATATTACCAATATTGACTAGAAAAAAAGATTTTTTATCTAATAAGGACGATAAATTAAAGGCAATTCATAAAATTAAACCCTAAACTTTCAACTTTCAACTTTTTTGACTATTTTGTTGCCAATTAATTGTCAATATTTTTATCAAAATGGTTTTTCATGCGCATTCTTACTTTAGCTTAAGGTACGGACTTTTGAGTCCGGAAGATATTGTTCTTTGGGCGAAAAATCAGGCCGACACCCTCAATCAAAAGGTTCATATTCTCCTGGCCGATATTAACAATGTGAGCGGTGCCACCAACTTCCTCAAAGAAGCTCAAAAACACCCCAATGTTGTGCCTCTCATCGGGGTTGAAGTGAAAAATAACGACGAATCGCTCTACCTCCTCATCGCTCAATCCCACCAAGGATTTGCCCACATCAACCAGTTTTTGTCGGAGTTTCTCATGCAAGACCTCCCCTTCCCAGTGCTCGCCCCAAAAATGACAGACGTTGTCTGTATCTACCCCTTTCATAAGGTGGAGGGACTTTCACACAAGGACATTCCCGCGCATGCTTTCATTGGGGTTACCGCCCATCAACTGCGGAAACTTCGGCTTTCCCCTTGGAAAAATGCCGCAAAACGACTCGTGGCCTACCACAAAGCCACCCTCAGAAACCTCGACGACCTTCATACCCACACCCTGCTTCGCTGCATTCAACACAATTGCTTGCTCACCAAACTCAAACCCAATTCTACCGCCTCCAAATACGACCTATTTGATCCATTTTCAGACGTTTACAACCACTTTCTCGATACCCCAATCCTTCTGCAAAACGCGGAATCTATTGTCAATCAAGCCCATTGGACCTTCGACTTCAATGTCCCTCAAAATAAAAAAACCTTCACCGGAAATCCCGACGAAGATTACAGAATGTTGAGAGAATTGGCTTTTGAGGGACTGAAATACCGCTATCCAAATTACACATACGAAACCACAAAAAGGCTGGAAAAAGAAATGCAACTCATTTATGAACTTGGGTTTACCTCCTACTTTTTGATCAACTGGGACATTTGCAGATATGCGGAAGAACGTGGTTTTTTTCATGTGGGAAGAGGCAGCGGCGCGAACAGCATGGTGGCTTATTGCCTGAAAATTACCGATGTTGACCCCATCGATCTCGACCTGTATTTCGAACGGTTTATCAACCCCTTCAGAAGTAGTCCGCCCGATTTCGACCTTGATTTTTCGTGGCAAGACAGAGACGAAGTCACCGCCTATATCATGAACAAATACGGTCCACACAACGCTGCATTGGTGGGCACTTACAACACCTTTCAGAGCAACGCCGTTGTGAGAGAATTGGGCAAGGTTTACGGACTTCCCAAGGCCGAAATTGACCATCTTTTGGAGCGGCCAACCTACTACGGGGATGCCAATTTTGCTGAATATTCAACCAATAGCGATTCCATTTACAGCACCCCGGGAATTGGATTAAGAAACAGGGAGTGGAAGCCAAAAACTGCGGCCAATTCCGAAATCAGCCCCGACAACAAAGAGTCGCTTTACGCGACCTTGCTCAAACATGCCCGAAAAATCCACAACCTCCCAAATTACAGAAGCATTCACGTGGGGGGAATCTTGATTTCTGAAAAAAGTATCTACCATTATTCCGCCTTAGAAATGCCCCCAAAAGGATTCCCAACGGTGCAATTTAGCATGCTGGAAGCGGAAGATTTGGGACTCGCGAAGTTCGATATTTTGAGTCAACGAGGATTGGGACACATCAAAGACGCCGTGATTTATATCAAAGAAAATCAAGGAATTGACGTAGATCCACACCAAATTCAAACGTTCAAAAACGACCCTAAAATTGCACGAATTATTGAAACGGGTTTCACCATGGGCTGTTTTTATGTAGAAAGTCCCGCGATGCGGCAATTGCTTCGCAAGCTCAAATGCAGAGACTACCTCACCCTGGTGGCAGCCAGCAGCGTGATACGGCCTGGGGTGGCCAGAAGTGGCATGATGAGAACATTCATTGAGCGACACATCGATGAAGGAAAACGCAAGGAAGCGCATCCTATTTTACAGGAAATTATGCCTGAAACCTATGGCATCATGGTGTATCAGGAAGATGTGATTCGGGTGGCGCATCATTTTGCGGGATTGGGATTGGCCGAAAGCGATATTTTGAGAAGGGGCATGAGTGGTAAATTTAGGAGCAAGGCCGAATTTGTGAAGGTGCAGCAACAATTTTATGAAAAAGCGAGAGAGAAAGGACATTCTCGCGAGTTGATTATTGAGGTATGGAAACAGATTGAAAGCTTTGCTGGATATAGCTTTGCGAAGGGACATAGCGCCAGCTATGCGGTGGAAAGCTATCAGAGTTTGCACCTAAAAGCTTATTATCCATTGGAATTTTACGTGGCTGTGATTAACAATTTTGGGGGATTTTACCGCACCGAATTTTATGTTCACGCCGCACGCATGTGCGGCGCCGACGTGCAAGCTCCCTGTGTCAATCACAGTCGATACCTCACCAAAATTGAAGGAAAAACCATTTGGCTAGGGCTAGGATTGATTCAAAACTTAGAGCAACGATGTGCCGACAGGATTTTTTTAGCACAAAAAGACGGTCCTTTCGACAGTTTGTATGACTTTAAAGTGCGCGTTGAGCCGGGCATTGAGCAATTAAAAATTCTGATTCAAATTGGGGCATTTCGATTTACTGGCAAATCGCGAAGGGCACTTTTATGGGAAGCGCATTCGTATTTTTCGCAAAAAAAAGAGGAAATAATTTCCGCAAAATTGTTCACAGAGCAACCAAAAACGTATGAATTGCCGGCATTGGAAGATTCGTGGTTAGAGATTGCGATAGACCAACGCGAATTCATTGGCTTTCCGCTTTGTAGTCCATTTGACCTGGTTCAGGAAAACGCCCAACTATCATCAACGTTGAGGGCTAAGCACTTACGTGGCTTATTGCACAAAACGGTGATGATTGAGGGATATTTGGTTACGGTGAAACCTACCAGAACCATTGGTGGAAAAGAGATGAACTTTGGAACATGGATAGACCGAGATGGGTATTTTTTCGACAGCATCCATTTCCCACAAATTGTGAGTCGATATCCGTTTAAGGGACGTGGCGTATACCGCCTTTGGGGCGTTGTTACCACCGACTTTGGCGTCCACAACATCGAAGTAACCCAAATGGAAAAATTGGGATTATTAGCAGATCCAAGAATTTAGGGTTGAGAGTTGAAAGTTTATGGTTTTCATAAACCCTTATAAACCTTTATAAACCCTCCTATAATCTTCTAATCTTTAACCCTCTAACCCTTAATGATGATGCCCACCCGGACCATGAACATGGCCATGCTCCAATTCTTCTGAAGTTGCTTCTCTTACAGACTCAACTTTACCAGTAAAATGGAGAGATTCGCCAGCGAGGGGGTGGTTAAAATCTAATTTCACAGTGGTATCACCAATTTCAACCAATTTGCCATCCATTGGATTGCCATCTTGATCTTGCATTGGTAAAATAGCACCCAACTGAAGAATATCGGCTGGCACTTCTGGTCCCTCAAAAATTGATTTTTGCAATTCAATGATCCAACGAGGATCGCTCACTCCATAGCCATCTTCAGCAGAAAGCACAAATGAAAAGGCTTCACCCACACTCAATCCATCGATATTCGCATCGAACTGAGGCAAAGTTTGACCAATACCATGAATAAACATCAATGGTTGCTCTGCAGTTGCTTCATCCGCAATTTGGCCATTCGATAAAGAGAGTGAATAGCTAAGGCCAATCACTTTGTTTGGGGCAATTTTTTGAGATTCCATGATTCAAAAAACAGACTATAATTTCAATTATTCATCAATTGTTCAATAATTTAAGAGAATTGTGCATAACTCTACCCCATTTTCGGCCAAGTATAAAGCATGCTCCATCATTTTTTTTTGTAGTTTCGTTGACCTATGGAATTGGCTCAAGCAAAACAGCGCATTGAACAACTAACTACCCTTTTAAAAGACCATAATTACAAATATTATGTGCTTGCAGAACCTTCAATTTCAGACTTTGAATTCGACCAACTGCTCAACGAACTCAGTCATTTGGAGCAGCAATACCCTGAATTCGCAACGGCCGATAGTCCCACCAAAAAAGTAGGAGGAGCGCCCATCGACGGATTTGTTACCGTGAAACACCAAAGACCCATGTTGTCATTGGCCAACACTTACAACGAACAAGAGCTCAGAGAGTTTGATGAAAGAATTCGGAAAGCAACCGGTCTTGAAGAAATCGAATATGTTTGCGAACTCAAAATCGACGGTTTGGCCATTTCCGTATTTTACGAAAATGGAAAACTCGTGCAAGCCATTACCCGTGGCGATGGCATACAAGGCGATGACGTGACCACCAATGTGAAAACCATTCGCAGCTTATCGCACCAACTTCATGGGAATTTCCCAGAAAAATTTGAAATGCGCGGAGAAATCTTCATGCACCGCAAAGGCTTCGAAAAGCTCAATGAACTTAGAAGGGCCAACAACGAAGCAGAATACGCAAATCCAAGAAATGTGGCTTCGGGATCCCTCAAAATAAAAGACCCTCAAGAAGTTGCAAAACGACCTCTCGATATTTATTTGTATTATTTATTGGAGGACAATGGCCTTTTTAACACCCATTCGGACTCTTTAGATGCAGCCAAAAGCTGGGGAATTAAAATTGCCGACACTTCCAAAGTTTGCAATGGAATTGATCAAGTGCTTGAATTTCTGAGTGTTTGGGATGAAAAACGACATGATTTGTCGTTCGATACCGACGGAGTTGTGATCAAAGTCAACCAAAAATATTTACAAGATGAACTTGGCTTTACGGCAAAAACACCGCGTTGGGCCATTGCCTATAAATTCCAAACAGAAACAGCCACTACGCAATTGCTCAACATCACCTACCAAGTAGGAAGAACGGGAGCCATTACGCCGGTAGCTGAATTGCAACCTGTTTCCATATTGGGAACCACTGTAAAAAGAGCCAGTTTACATAATGCCAATGAGATGCAACGATTGGACATCAGGATTGGCGACTGGGTATTCGTGGAAAAAGGTGGTGAAATTATCCCTAAAATTGTGGGAATTGACTATACCCAAAGGAAAGACGATTCCCAACCTCAAGCATACATCACTCACTGCCCCGAATGCAACACCGAACTCATCCGAAACGAGGGGGAAGCCCAGCACTATTGCCCTAACGACCTCATGTGTCCGCCGCAAGTCATTGGTCGCCTTGAGCATTTTGTGGGACGTAAGGCGATGGACATCCAAAGTATTGGCAGCGAGATGGCTGAAACCTTATACAAAAACAATTTGGTTCAAACACCGGCAGATTTTTATTCGCTTACCTTCGAGCAACTTATTCAGCTGGAAAGAATGGGAGAAAAAAGTGCAAACAACATCATTGAAGGAATCGAATTGAGTAAGAAACAACCATTTGAACGGGTCTTGTTTGCAATTGGAATTCGTTATGTGGGAGAAACGGTTGCCAAGAAATTGGTCTCGGCATTTTTAACCATAGAAAAGCTCATGGAGGCTTCAATCGAGGAAATGCTGTTGGTGGATGAAATTGGGGAGCGCATCGCACAAACGGTGTACCAACATTTTCAAAATCCGCGAAATGTGCAAGAAATAAATAGATTAAAAATTGCAGGTTTGCAATTCGAAGCACAAAAAGCAGAGAAGGCAAGCAATGTTTTAAGCGGAAAAATATTCGTAATTTCAGGGGTTTTCGAGAAATTTAGCAGAGACGAACTGAAAGAAATGGTGGAATCCAACGGAGGCAAAATGGCTTCTGGGGTTACATCAAAAACCAATTACCTGATTGCCGGCAGCGGTGTTGGTCCCTCAAAACTAGAAAAAGCACAACAATTGGGCGTCGTATTTTTATCGGAAGATGAACTTATTCAAATGATTCAACAGCCATGAACAAAGAATTAGAACCAAGTAAAATCAAGATGGCGTTGCTCAACTGGCGCTGTAAATCTTATAAAAGAAATAAGGGACCCATCAATTTCAGGGTTGCAAAAAACTTCACCATTGTTTTTGAGATCAACCCGAATCAACCCAACATTGAAGCCGTGGTTGATGATTTCGCGGCTTATTTGGAACAAAATGGGAAAACGGTGAGTACCATTGCCATTTACCCCGGAAAAGACACCAAAAACATCCCCGTACCTGCCGATAGAAATCGGTGGAACTTTTGCCAGGCGGACTTCAACTGGTATGGAGCGCCAAAAGCCGATGGGTTGCAACGTATTTTAAAGCAGCCTGCAGATTTTTATGTGAACCTCGACATGGAATTTTCCTACAAAACCATCGGAATGGCCTGCATGGCCAACAGTTTGGCAAGAATTACGAATTACCAAGATCAATATCAAACTTTTTTTGATATCTTGTTAAAACAAAACGA